>NZ_JBLTJC010000440.1:0-7895 GCF_048158785.1 Streptomyces colwelliae
GGGCATTCGTCACCCCCGGCGTGAGGTTGTTGGTCGGGTGCGGGCCGGTGGGGGCTGGTCGCGCCCCGCGGCGGAGCCGCAGATTGACACAGCCCCGCGCCCCTTTAGGGAGTTGGTGCACCGCGTGCTTAGTGGGCATGGGGTGTCACCCCCCGCGTCGTGCGGCCCGCCACGGTTACGCCGCCCAGCGCGTCCGCCAGGAGGAACGGGAGGTCGGGGTGTGGTTGGCGGGCGGCGTCGATCACCACGGAGTGGAGGCGCATGCGGCCCATGGCGCCGATGCGGGCCGCGGCCGTGATCGCGTCGTCGATGCCGGTGCGGCGGACCGGGCCCAGGAGGCGGCCGCCCGCGCTGGCGTCGAGGGGGACGTTGCCCCGGCCGTCGGAGACGACCACCAGCCAGGCCTCCACCAGGTTGGACCGTTGTTGGAAGGCTCGGCGCAGTAGCTGGTCGGTGAGGGTGAGGCCGTGGGCCAGGGGGCTGCTGCGGCCGGGGCGGCGGTGCAGGGCGCCGCCGACGCGTGGGTCCAGGACGCTGCGGGCGATGAAGTGGTCGGCCCGCAGCTCGTGGGCCGCGTCCTTGCTGCCGACCTCCACCAGGCAGACCGAGGCGCGTCCCGTGTAGGCCCACTGGAGGTAGGGGGCGAGCGCCGGTTGCCAGTCCCAGCCTCGTCGGCAGGTGTGGTCGAGCAGGAGTACCAGCATGCGTTCTGCCACCGGGAGGCGTGCGTAGCTGCGGAAGTCGCCCGGCAGGACGACGAGTTGGCCGTCCCCGCTCGCGCGCAGCGTGCGCCTCCCGGGCAGGTTCTGGTGTTTGGCGGCCTCTACGACGGTGGCTACGACGGCCAGGTCCCGGAGCGTGGTGGCGGACCGGACACCGATCACCGGACCCCGCGCGGAACTGGGCTCCGGACGCCGCTGCCAGGGAATGCGCAGGGGCGCGAACTCCCGCAGGAACCGTGCGTCGTCCTCCGGGAAGGGCGAGCCCCGCTCCTCTCCCGTGTCGGCCGTGAAAGTGTCCAGGGCCTCGGCGGGCCCCGCCGGAAGCGCCATCGCACCACCCGGCTGACCCGCCTGGCCGGTGTCCTCGGGCACCGGGTCCGCCTTCGGCTGCTCGGGCGGTGGCGGCCTGCCGTCGGTGCCGTCCCCGGTGGCGAGAGAAGTGCCGTTCGTGGAACGGCCGTTGCCCGCCGGAGTCGCCAGGGGCGCGGCCACGCCCAGCAGCCGGGCGGCCTCGTCGACCCGGTCGGGGCCGCAGGTCTCGGCGCCGTTCACCACCGCCAGTACGCGGGCGAGACGCGCCAGCCCGATCGCCCGGCGGCCGCTGGTGTCCCCGCGGAACAATCCCACGGCGTGCGCCGCCGCCTCCTCGGTCAGCGTGCACACGGGACGCGTCCGGGCCGCGAGCGCGCTGCGCCAGGACGGGGGCAACTCGCCAAGACCCGGCTCGGGTTCACGTCCGTCGAGCGCGTCGAGCACCCGGTCGGGACCGCTGCTGGTCCGCCGTAGCCCGGCCGCGTTGAGGCGGATCGGGAAGCGGTCCAGCAGATGCGGGGACAGACGGCCGATCTCCGCCTCCTGGCAGGCGGCCAGCCAGCGGGCGCGCGGCCGCCAGCGGGCCCGGAAACCGGACCGCTCGACCGCGGCCACGTCCGCGCCCAGCAGCTGTACGGCCGCTCGCATGCCCGGCAGGCTGAGGCGGACCAGGTCGGGCACCACGACGACCATCGCCGAGTCGGGGGCGTTGTCCACCAACGGGCCCGGTGCCAAAGAGAAGTTGACGCCGTTGCCGTCGTGGCGCAGCGTCGGCCGCAGCCACAGTTCGTCGTCACCGGTGACCGAGCCGAGCGTCGTCCGCCGTACGGGACGCTGCTCGCGGAGCTGGAGCAGGCCGGCGAACGCGTCGGTCACCGGGGCGACCATCTCCGGCTCCAGGTCGAACAGGAGCACCCCGTCGAGGCCGGGGCCCAGCGCGGAGCAGGCCAGGACCTGTAACAGGCGCTGGCGGGGTCCGACCGGGCGGCCTTCGGCGGGCGCGCTCATCCCAGCAGCCCGTCGAGCAGTTCCGACTCCTCCGCCGTCCACTCGACCGGACCGCCGTGCGCCGCCTCGGGCCGCCGGTGCCGCAGGGACAGCGGGACCACCCGGCGTACGTGGTCGGCGGTCACGGCGTCCGCCTCCTCGAAGGCGGCCAGCGCGCGGGCGGCCCACGCGGTGACCACCTCGCCGCGATGGCCCACCGCACGCAGCCGGGTGGCGACATCGGCGCACAGTTTCGCGATGTCCTCGCTCAGCCGCACGTCCTGCACGGAGTCCCGGGCCCGGTCGAGCCGCTCGCGCAACTCCCGGTCCCGGTCGAGGCCTTCGGCCAGCCAGGGGGAGTCCGTGCCGGCCGCGTCGTCGAAGCGGAGCACGGCCAGCACCATGGCCCGGCGCTGCTCCTGGTCCAGCTCGGACACGGCGACCATCAGACCGAACCGGTCGAGCAACTGCGGCCGCAGACCGCCCTCTTCGGGGTTCATCGTGCCGACCAGACCGAACGCGATGTTCCGTACGGTGTCGATGGCCTCGCGCTGCACGGACAGCACGCCGGTGGAGACGACGTCCAGGATGATGTTGACGATGTGGTCGTCCAGCAGGTTGACCTCGTCGATGTACAGCATCCCCTTCTCGCCGGCCTCCTCCAGCAGCCCCGGCTGCGTCCGCGCCTCGCCCCGCATCAGCGCGTCCAGTTCCCAGCCGCCCAGCACCCGGTCGTCGGTCGCGTTGATCGGCAGGGTGACCGGCAGCTCGCCCCCGGTCAGCAGCGAGAAGGCCCGCACCACCGTGGACTTGGCGGTGCCGCGCTGCCCGCTGATGAGGACACCGCCGATCCGCGGCGCGATGTAGTTGAGTTCGAGCGCGAGCTTCAGCTCGTGCTGCCCGACGACATGGCTGTACGGCAGGATGTGCACGTCCGAGCCGTCGACCGCACCGGTCACGACGTGCTGCCCGGTGTCCAGCGGAAGGTCACCTGGAGCTGTGCCTCGGCCCCCGACTTCACCAGGAACGCGCCGAGTTCGGCGTCGAGCTTGATGGACAGCTGGAGTTCCACCTCGTCGGGGGTCAGCCCCTCACCGAGGTCGTGGAGCCGGCCCGCCGCCTGCCGGGCGCAGCGCCGGGCCAGTTCCAGGCCGTCGCCGTAGACGTCCCGGGCCACCGCCAGCACGCGCTCCGCCGCGTTCTCCCGGGTGTCGATCCCGTCGTACACGCCAGGGAGGCCGCCGGGCGGCGGCGCGGTGTCGACCTCCACGTAGATCGGCACCTGTTGGTCCTGGCCGTCCGCGGCCACCCTCGTCACGATCGCCATGCAGCACTTCCCCCGTTGGAGAGCCGGAATACTCCCCTTACCTTCCCCAATTCTGGCGCCCCATCAACAGCCCTGTGGTCAAAGGGTGTTGATCGGTCCCCGCGGGAAGTCGGCGTCGGCGGCGCTGCGCACCCGGCGGGCGATGTGCGGGATGAGGAGGTGCAGGTCGGCGCAGTACACCGACGGATTGCGGAATCCCTCGACCGGGCGGTAGCGGTGCGCGTAGTTGCCGCCCCCGCACACCTCCGCGAGCGGACAGGTGAGGCAGGTGGGGGAGAGCGCGTCGGTGCCCAACTGCCGTGCCACCACGCCGGGATGGTCCAGGACGTCGTCGAAGGAGTGGTCGAAGACGTCGCACCCGGTCGCCGGGGCTCCGGCGTAGGCGGTCTTCAGCGAGTCGACCTGCTCGATGGTGCCGTCGGTGTCGACGACGACGGCGACCACGGGCGCGTTGCCCACCGCCTCGGCACGGCAGGGCACGCCGAGCAGCAGGGCGATGATCTCGTGGAACAGCCGGATCGGCACGGCCCGTTCACCCGCGTCGAACCACAGGTCGAAGAGCCGGACGAGCCAGTCGCCGTAGGGATGCGGGCCCTTCGCGGCGGGCGGGAACGCGTGGTTGGCGTGCGGCAGCAGCAGGTCCATCGAAGGGGGCTCGAACGCCGTCAGCGATGTGTAGACCTCGGCGGGATCGGAGTCCGGGTCGATCACGCTGAGGATCCCGGCGTACGCCTCCGGACGATCGCGCAGCACCTGGAGCCCGGCCACGGTCTTCGCCCACGAGGAGCGGCCCGCGTGGTCCACCCGGCGCCGGTTCAGTGCGGCGGTGCCGCCGTCCAGGCTCACCCCGATCCGCACGCCCGCGTCGGCGAGTTGGCCCACCGCCTGCTCGGTGAGGAGGGTGCCGTTGGTCTGCACGGAGGCGTCAACAGTGCAGCTTCGGCCACAACGGGCGCGGACCGCCGCACGCACCTCGCTGACCTGGGCGACGAGGTTCGACACCCCGGCCAGCAATGGTTCGCCACCGTGCAAATTGATTTGCAGGGACGTCAGTTGATGGGTCGCCGCATGCTCCGCGATCCGGGTCGCCGTGCGTCGCACGACCGCGGGGGAGACCCGGTTGGGGCGGTCCCGCCAGCTGCTGTCGGCGCCCTCGTAGACGTAGCAGTAGCTACAGGCGAGATTGCAGCGGCCGTTGACCTTGAGGACGAACTGCCGGAAGGGCACGGCCCGTAACCCGGACCGCCGTAAGGCCGCGACGTCGAGTTTCTCAAGGGGCCACAGGGCGGTCACAGTTGGTACGGGCCGTCCTCGTAGAAGGCCATCGCGGGTTCGCCGCGCAGCATCCGGGGCAGCAGGCCACTGGCCACCGCGGCGAGTACCGGGTGCGATGACTGACGGGACAGGGCCTTCAGATCCAGATCCGCGAAGTCGGGCAACACGCCGCCCGGCCCCCGCTCTCCCAGCCTGGAGGGGCCGTCCCCTTCTCTTCCCCGCACGTTCTACCTCTCCAGGAAGGCCGAAGTCCCCCTTGGGCTACGGAACTCGGCCATGCTAGCGCCCTGGGACCCCGGCGACTCCCGTTGCGGGTGGGTCCGCGGGAGTCACGTCGTCAGGGGCTCGAAATCCCAGTACGGCCGCTCCCTGCGGCGGATCGACAGGGTGTGCGGATGCTGTGGCCCGAGAGTGTCGGAGAGCTGCTGGAGCGCCTCGTTCTCCAGCTTGGTGGCCTCCTGGCCGCGGCGCAGCGCGCGTTGGTCACCGGCGAGGGCCGCCTTGCAGGACAGGGTCAGCGGATGGGTCTCGCCCAGCGTGGCGCGCGCCGACTCCAGGACCGCGCGGCTGAGCTGGGCCGCGCCCTCCTCGTCACCGGCCAGGCTCCGCGCACCGCTCGCGTTGAGTGCCGCCCCGAGCGCCCACGGATGGGTGGGGCCGACCGCCGCCCGCATCCGCGTCAGCGCCAGCTCGGCGATCCGCAGCGCCTCGTCCCGCTCGCCGTACTCCCACAGCGCGAGCCCGACATTGCCCAACGTGCCCACGGCGTAAGGGTGTTCGGGGCCCACCAGGCGGGCGTAGTCCTCGGCCACGGTCGCCGCCATCTCCCGCGCCTGTTCCAGATTGCCGTGCTCGCGGTTGAAGGTCGCGAAGTCGGCCTGTACCAGGAGCGCGTCGGGATGACGCGGCCCCTGCCGCTGCACGAACCGCTCCACCACGCTGCGCATCAGCGACTCGGCGCCCAGCAGATCACCGGTGCGCCGCATGCACAGCGCCAGATTGTGCTCGGCGAACAGGGTCTGCGGGGTGAACCGGTCCATCGCCTGCCGGTGGGCACGGACGTTGAGCTCCTGCCGTGAGGTGGCCTCGGCGTACCGGCCCAGCAGCCTGAGCATCCAGGCGTAGAACATGCCGGAGCGCAGGGTGAGATGGTGGCGCGGGTTCAGCAGCCGCTCGCGGATCAGCAGGATGTCGCGGTGCAGCAGCAGCGACTCCTCGTAGCGGCCCAACAGGCTGGTGACGACGGCCAGGTTGCCGCGGTCCTGGAGGGTGCGCGGGGCCTCGGCGCCCAGGGTGTCGGAGTACGCGTGGACGCACTCCTCGAACATCTGGTGGGCCTCGTCGTAGCGGCCCAGCGACACCAGGGTCCCGGCCAGCCCGTTCTTGGCGCGCAGCAGATCGGGGTCGTCGTCGGCGCGGGTCTCCGTGAGCTGGTCGAGGACGGCGCGCCCCACGGCCTCCGCCTCGCGGTAACGACCGCTGCGCCGCAGCATGTTGGCGTGGTCGTGGGTCAGCACCAGCATGTCCCGCTCGTCGGGCTGGAGCCGGGTGCGCCAGCGGGCGACGGTCTGCTCGCACAGGCGCAGCGCGGCCCGGTTCTCGCCCCGTACCCGCATGTAGTCGATGCAGTTCAGGACGAGCTGCCGGACCACGGGCTCCCGGCTGTCCAGCGCGCCCGCGGTCTCCAGGTGCGGGATCAGCTCCGCGTAACGCGTCCACTCACGCGTGTCGTTGGGCCGGCGCGGGTCGGCGCCCGCGAGCAGCGTGCAGGCGATCGTGGACAGCGCCTCGCGGCGGTCCTCGGTGAGGGTGCTGATCAGGAAGCTGTGGTAGAGGCGGTGCATGGACACGCGGTCCACGGCCGGCTCGGCCTCCGAGGACTCGACGTAGTCGAGGCGGACCGCGGTCGACTCGGACAGTCTGCGCAGCGCCGTGTGCCAGCGGATCGGGTCGCCGGCGAGCGCGGCCAGATGGGCCGGCAGGTCGGACGGGTGGGCGGCCTGCATCAGCCGGACCGGGATGGCGTCCGGCGAGAACAGCGCGAACAGGTGCAGCAGCTCCACCGCTTCGGGGTTGTTCTCCTGGAGCGTGTTCAGAGTTATCGACCAACTGGTCTGGAAACCCATCGGGTAGTCCGAGGAGATCCGGATGCCGATCTGGCTGGCCTCGCCGCGCCGGATCATCGCCACATAGTCCTTGGCCGGCATGACGTTGGCGTCCAGCCAGGCCGCCGTCTGCGCCAACAGCAGCGGCAGGTCCTGCACGGCGTCGGCGAGGTCGTCGGCCTCGGACTCGGTGAGCCGCTGGGCGCGGCGACGGGCGTAGGCCACGCTCTCGGGACGGCGGAAGGGCTGCACCTCGATCTCGGTGACGCTGCCCGAGGCCGCCCAGTCCTGGGTGAGGGTGGTGATCAGGACATGGCCGTTGCCCTCCGGGAGCAGGTCCTCGATCTGCTCCATGTCGTCGGCGCTGTCCAGCACGAGCAGCCAGCGGCGGAACGGCCGGCCGGTGCGCAGCGCCTCGTGGACCGCGCGGATCCGCTCGCCCAGCTCCTGCCCGACCGGCAGTTCGAGGCGCGGCGCCAACTGCGCGAACTGCTCACGCGCCGGCGCCCGGAACCGCGCCCCCACCCACCACACGATGTCGTAGTCGTTGCCGAACCGGTGGGCGTACTCGATGGCGATCTGGCTCTTGCCGACGCCCGAGATACCGCGCAGCGCGACCCGGGCGCCGCCGCGTCCGCCTTCCTCGAAGCGGGCGTGCAGCTTCTCCAGGATGGCGTCGCGGCCGGTGAAGCGGACGTTGCGGCGCGGCACGTTCCACACGGCCGGGGGGTCGTTCGGGAAGCGCGGCGCGGTGCCGCTCACCGGTCCGGACGCGGTGGTCGCGTCCAGGTCCAGGCGGCGCAGGATACGGCGCCGGGCCTCGCGCGAATCGAGGTCGCGCAGATCGACCGGGCGCAGCGGGGCGGCGGTGGCGGGCAGTGCCCGGGTGGCCACACTGACCGCGGAGAACCGGTCGACGTGCGGCGGCACCACCTCGTGCAGCGCCTGTGTCCACTCGGCGTCGGTGCGCGGGCCCAGCGAGAAGTACCAGTCGTCGAGGACCAGCAGCACCCGGCCCGGCGCCTTGAGCAGATTGCGCAGCGCGTCGGCGAGCGACATCTGCCTCGGCGGGTCCCACCGCAGCAGGGTCGTCTCGTGCCCCAACTGCTCCAGCTGGTGGGCGATCCAGGTGGCCCACGGCCGGTTGAACCCCGCGTAGCTGATGGT
>NZ_JBLTJC010000441.1:0-7864 GCF_048158785.1 Streptomyces colwelliae
TCGGGCACATCGGCCTCGTACGGCGCCGGCTCATGCTCCCCGTGCGCCGGCGTCGAGCGTCTCCGCCAGGCTGAGCGCGGCCAGGACCTGCGCCTGGCCCTCGGCCGGTTGCAAGATGCCGGCCGCGTCCGACACTCCCACATCAGGAATCACGCCAATATCGGCGTCCGCAGTCCCACATCCGGCGGCAGCGCGACCGCCCCCGCGAACCCCGCACACCCGCCCCAATGCAGTGCACGTACGCGACTCGAGCGATCACTTCACACACTCGCCGCACCGCTGCCACACCAGAAACACATTCGGCCGACCCGCGGTCCTGGTCCTCCCCGTGGGGCAGACGGCTCGCACGCGGCGCGCCTAGCCTCCGGGCCCATGCGATCACCACGTATGAGACGCCTGGGTCTCGCCACCGTCCTCGGTTTCCTCCTCGCCGTCTTCGGCCTGGCCCCGAGTGCGAGCGCGGCGGACGCCGACCTGACCTTTGCCACCGACACCGCCACCGCGACGCCCGGTGGCGCGGTGAAACTCTCGATGACGCTGACCAACAACAAGACCTACGACATCCTGTTCGTCTACCAGACGATCGAGCCCACCTGGCTGACCACCCAGCGGCCCGACCTCAAGTACAGCTTCACCGACTGCGCCCTGGCCACGGACACCGGCAGCACCCCCTGCACCGGCGTCGGTCCCACCGACCTCGGCCCGGACTACGGCGCCACCATCCCGCCCGGCCAGAGCCGGACCGTGACGCTGACCTTGCAGGTCGCCGCGGACTCGGGCTGCAACGGCAACATCGGCTTCTACTCGTACTACTACTCCGAGTTCAGCGACTCGACGAACGTCAGCGCCGGCCCGGTCTACACGCCGGAGACCCGCGTCCTCTGCGCCTGACCACCCGACTGGCTCGCCGCCGTCGCCCTTCACTCCGCCACCTCGCCCCGCCGGTCACTCGACCCGCGGGGCGAAGCGCGTCCACCGTTCGCCAAGGCGAACGACCTGGATGGCACGAATGACACAAATGGCACGAACGACAGGCGGGTTACGATCGATTGGTAAGTAGGCACTCTTGAGTGCGTTGCGCTCCTGACGGGAGAACCAGATGGCCACCAAGACGAAGCAGACGCGCTCGATCGAGCCCGGCACGTACGAGGCGTACATGCACGACTGCCCCGCCGTGGCCCTGCTCTCGACGATCAGCAACCGCTGGGTCAGCCTGACGGTGTGCACCCTCGGCTCCTACGGCGAGCCGATGCGTTACAGCCACATCAGCCGCGAGATCCCGGGCGTCAGCCAGAAGATGCTGACCCAGACACTGCGCATGCTCGAACGCGACGGCATGGTGAAACGAACGGTCACGCCGACCGTGCCGGTACGCGTCGACTACGAGTTGACCCCGCTCGGGGAAGGCCTGTACGGCCTGCTGTCCCAGGTGCGCGACTGGGCGGCCGAGAAAACCGACGTGGTCGACGAGGCACGAGCGCACTACGACGCCCGGCAGACGGGCCAGTGACGACGGGTGACGGACAACAACCGCTCCCGCCCAGCGGGCCGTAACGCACTTTGAAGTGCCTACTTACTAATCGATCGTAACCCGCCTAGCGTTCGTGGTGTTCGGATACGCAAACGGAATGGCGGACATCATGCGCGCTGTAGTCGTCAAGAAGATCGGTGAACCTGAGGCCGTCGAGGTCCTGGAGGTCCCGCTCCCGGAACCGGGTCCCCTGGAGATCCGCGTCAAGGTCGCGGCGGCCGCGCTCAATCCCGCCGACGCCGCCGTGTGGTCCGGGTTCTTCGCGTCGCCGGAAGAGGTCGAATACACCGGTCTCGGCCTGGACGCCGCCGGGACGATCGACGCGGTCGGCGCGGGTGTCCTCCTCAAGGTCGGAACGCCGGTCATCGTGTTCGACGCCCCCGCGCTGCGCCCCACAAAGGCCCAGGCCGAATACCTGGTGACCGACCTCAACTCCATCGCTCTCGCCCCCGAGGGCATGGACCTGACGCTCGCGGCGACGATCCCCCTCAACGCGATGACCGCCTCGATGGCCCTGGACCACCTCCCGCTACGCCCGCGCGACACTCTGCTCGTCACGGGCGCCGCCGGTGCCGTGGGCGGCTACGCCGTCGAGCTGGCACGGACGCGGGGCGTGCGGATCGTCGCGCAGGGGCGGCCCGAGGACGAGGAGTTCCTCCGCAGCCGTGGCGCCACGTGGTTCGTGTCGCGCGACGAGGAACTGAGCGACGCGGTACGCCGGTTCGTGCCGGAGGGCGTGGACGGCGTCCTCGACGCGGCGGCGCTGGGCGCACCCGCGCTGGCGGCCGTCCGCGACGGCGGCACCTTCGTGAGCGTACGGTTCGACACGCTGCCGGCCCCGGAGCGGGGCGTGTCCGTACGGCACACCGCCGCCGGTCCCGAACCCACCCGGCTCGCCCACCTTTCCGCGCTCGCCGAGGTCGGCGTACTGACGCCACGGGTCGCGCGGATCTACCCCCTGTCGCAGGCCGCCGAAGCCCACGCCCAGCTCACCCGGGGCAGCCTGCGGGGCCGGATCGTCCTGGTGCCGTAAACCCCGGGACCGCCGCACTCCGACTGAGTATCCACAGAAGTGGAGGAAGCCTCTCCATATCTATTGACGCTTTTTTACGACGGTGACAGACTCGCTACATGGCACCCGAGATCCCGTCCTTTCCCAAGCTCCCCGTGCCCGTCGCCGGCACCATCGCTCCGCCCGACCTCGCCGACAGCACCCTGCTGGATGTCGGCCCGAGTCCGCAGATGACCCTTGGCGCAGTCGACATCGACAGCCGCCCTGACGTCGTCTTCAGCACCGTGCAGCTGCCCGACGGAGCGTCGCGTGATCTGAAGGCCGACATTCTGCGGCCCGCGACGGAAGAGCGGCTTCCGCTGGTTCTCTTCCTTCCCGGAGGTGCGTTCCTCCGCTGCAACAAGGCAATGGCGTTCGACTTGCGTCGACATGTCGCCGAATCGGGCTTCGTCGTCGCCAGCGTCGAATACCGCGTCACACCGGACGGTGCCACCTACCTGGATTCCGTCCACGATGTGCGGGCCGCCCTCGTCCATCTGCGGCAGCACGCCGACGACTTCGGCATCAACCCGCGCACGGCTGCCCTCTGGGGAGAATCAGCCGGTGGCCATGTGGCGGCCCTGACCGGTGTCACCCATGACCTGCCCGAGTTCTCCGGGGAGTCGGACGCCCTCTCCCCGGGGACCGTGCAGGCCGTGGTCGACGCCTTCGGGTCCTCCCTGCTCTCGGCGATCGCCGACGACTTCGACGAGGAGGCGCGACTCCACTACGAGCGCACGGCCACGCATTTCTCGGCCTATGTCGGCAAGGCAGGCGCACTGTTCTCGGAAATTCCCGAAGCGGTCAGCGCCGCGGATCCCGCGACCTACGTGACGGCGTCAGCGCCCCCTTTCCTTCTCCTCCACGGCAGCGACGACATGCTCGTCTCCTCCTCCCAGACGCAGCACGTACATCAGGCTCTTCTCACCGCCGGCGCAGACAGCACTCGCTATGTCGTGGCCAGGGCGAATCACGGGGATTTCGGAGTTCTCGCGGATTCAGACGCCGCCCTTGCCTGGTCGTCCGCGACCGTCATGGACGTCATCACCGAATTCCTGCACCGCCATCTCGACAGCACCGACCTGCCGAAGTGAGCGAGCTTTCCGCCCCTGAGGTCATGGGGCGAGCACCTCGTTCAGCTCGGCACCAGCAGCAGCCGCAGCACTGCGGGGGAAGAGGGGCTGCTCGCATTCCGTGAGGTCGGCCTCGGGGTCGTCGGGATGCGTGGCGAGGGCCTTGCCGAGTTCGGAGCCGTCGTACAGGCGAGGTTGGCGCCTTCGCCGTTCGGGGCCGTATTGGGGGCCGTTCGTCCGCAGTACTTCAATCCCGAACACCGGTTCCTGAGCGGGGAGTCGGTGGCGTACTGGCATGCGCGGGATGTGCTGGTGAGCTGCTGGACGGTGGACGACGCGGACCGGCGCGCCGAACTGCTCGCCTGGGGTGTGGACGCGATCATTGGCAACGACGTGAACGGGGTGGTGAAGAGCGGTGCCGAACGGACATGACCTGGACGGTGCTCTGCGGGTGGCCGTGGAGTTGGCCGAGTGGGCCGCGGAGGCGATTCGTGGCGGGAACCGAGGAGGTGCGGGGCCGGTCCGGCAGAAGGCCAGCCCGGCCGACATCGTCACGGACACGGACGAGGCGGTGGAGCGGCATGTGCGGGCGGTGCTGCGGCGGGAGTTCCCCGACTGGGGCATCGACGGCGAGGAGTACGGCGTCGAGGAGGGCACGTCGGACGCACCGCACTGGGTAATCGACCCTGTGGACGGAACGACCAACTACGCCCACGGACTTGGCTGGTGCTCCTTCTCCCTGGGCCTGGCGGAGCCGGACGGCAGCCCGCTGCTGGGCCTGGTGGCGGACCCGTGGCGGGGCGAGGTCTTCACAGCGGTGCGGGGAAGGGGCGCGCACCTGAACGGAACGTCGATCCACGCGGCGGACCACACCACACTCACCGGCCATGTGTTCCTGACGGAGTGGGCGGCACACGCGCACTGGCCGGGCCTGGACGCGCTCCTCGCGAAACTGGCCGACCGGCACTGCACGGCCCGCGTCATGGGCTCGACCGCGCTGTCGTTGGTCCAGGTGGCGGCGGGCCGGGCGACAGCCGCCGCGATCGGCGAGTTCCACCCGGTGGACGGTCTGCCCGCCCTGCTCATCGCGACCGAGGCGGGCGCGGTGGCCATGCCGCAACTCCCTTCGTACGGTGAGCCGTTGCTGCTCGTGGCACCGGAAGCGGCGGCTGAGGCCGGGGAGTTGTGGCGTTCGACGGTCGGGGCGCGACGACTCTGACGGCGGCCACCGCGTCGGCGGCCGTCGGTGTCCCTACGACAGGGGCATCACCTTGCGGTAGGCGACCACCGCGGCCGCCGCGACCGTCACGTGCATCAGGAGCAGCGCCCCGACGCCGGTCGCGCCACCGTCGCCGTAGAGCAGGAAGTCGGGGACGAAGGACACCACGACGAGGGTCGGGACCAGCCATCGCACCAGCGCCTGGGGGTCCTTCGACACCTTGCGCAGGATGGCCCAGCCGATGGCTCCCGCGACTGTCCCGAGCGCCGTCAGGAAGACGTACGACGGTGCCTCCAGGGGCTGGAAGTCGTCGGGCGCGCCGGCGGCCAGGGCGAGCTGGGCGAGCACCGTGTCCGCCGCGGAGGCCACCACGATCGCGGCGAGCACACCTCCCGCCACGACGAGCGGACCACGGCGGACGGCGACGGCATCAGAGGCAAGTGACATGACAACTCCAGGGGAGGGAGATTTCGGGCAGGGCCCAAAGAGTCCCGATGCGGATCGCTTGAACTCTCAAACGAGAGTCTGGCCGAATCCGTTTGAAACTTCAAGCGCACGGGAGTGCCAAGGCCTCACCGGGCACGTCACGGGTGCCGGATCGCGGGCGGTGGCCAGGCCGGGGCGGCGTGGGGACGTCGGAAGGTGTGGCGTCCCGAGCCGACCTCGAACGGGGGGCTGCCGTCCGGTAGTTGGAACTCGGCCCGCGTGTTCGCCGGGACCAGCGCCTCCACCACGATGACGTCGCCCTCGATGCGCCAGCCCGCCTCGGCCCTGCCGTACGGTGTGTCGTGAGCCGCCTTCGCCCAGGTCAGGTCGCCGCCCGGGACCGGGGCGACACGCAGTCGCCGCCAGCCGGGTTCGGCGGAGGCGAGTCCCGCGACCGTACGGTGCAGCCAGTCGGCGACGGCACCGAGGGCGTAGTGGTTGAAGGAGGTCATCTCACCGGGGTTGACGGTGCCGTCGGGCAGCATCGAGTCCCAGCGTTCCCAGACGGTGGTGGCGCCCATGGTCACCGGGTAGAGCCACGACGGGCAGGCCTTCTCCAGGAGCATGCGGTAGGCGAGTTGGGGTTCGCCCGCCGCGCACAGGGCGTCGCAGATCAGCGGCGTGCCCGTGAAACCGGTGGCGATACGGAAGGACGCGCGGCGCACGATCTGCGCCAACCGTTCGGCGGCGCCCCGCTGTTGACGCTCCGTCGGCAGGAGCGAGAAGGCGATGGCCAAGGCGTACGCGGTCTGGGTGTCCGAGGACAGTCTCCCGTCCGGCGTGACGAACTGGTCGGCGAAGCATTCGCGTACGGCCTGAGCGTGCGCGCGGAAACGGGCGGCGTCGTCCTCCTTGCCGTCCAAGTGTCCTTCGTCGTCAAGGAGTTGGGCGGTCTCGGCGAGGATCTCCGCGGAGCGGATGACGTACGCGTTGGCGACGAGGTCGCCGTCGGTCCGCGCCTCCCCCGGGCGGTCGGGCGGGGCCTGTGGGTCGAGCCAGTCGCCGAGTTGGAAGTCCTGGCGCCAGAGTCCGTCACCCTCGGCGGTGAGCCGGATCGCGGCCTCGCCCCAGGCCCGCATGCTCGGGTACTGGGTGCGCAGCACCTCCAGGTCACCGAACCGCTGGTAGAGGGTCCACGGCAGGAGGACCGCGACATCGGCCCACACGGCCTGGGCACCCGCGTCCCGGAAGGCATCCGGCAGCACGTCGGGGACGACGAGGGGCGGCACGCCGTCCGCTCGCGCCAACTGCTCTGCGGACAGGTCGCGCAGCCAGCCGGTCAGCATGCCGGAGCAGTCGTGGAGGAAGGACGCGGTGGGCGCGAAGACCTGGATGTCGCCGGTCCAGCCCATGCGTTCGTCGCGCTGCGGGCAGTCCGTGGGGACGTCGAGGAAGTTGCCGCGCATGCCCTGCACGACGTTCTCGTGCAGCCGGTTCACCAGCGGGTCGGAGCACTCGAACCAGCCGGTGCGGGTCATGTCCGTGTGGAGTACGACCGCTTCGATGTCGGCGGGGTCGAGCGGGCCGGGCCAGTTCCCGATCTCGGCGTATCTGAAGCCGTGGAAGGTGAAGTGGGGTTCGTAGGTCTCGACCCTCTCGTCCTCATCTCCTTCCACGCCTTCGCCGCGCAGGACGTACGTGTCCGTGGCGGCGGCGAACCGCAGGGGGCGGGTGCTCAGTTCGCCGTGTTCCAACACCTCCGCGTGGCGCAGGGTGATCTCGTGGCCGGCGGGGCCCGAGACACGGATGCGTAGCCGTCCGACCAGGTTCTGCCCGAAGTCCAGGACGGTCTTCCCGGACGGCGTCGTGATGACCTCGACCGGAGCGACGGTCTGCGTGCGTCGCACGGGCGGACCGGTCGGTGCCACCAACTCGGCCTCAGGGAACGGCAGTTCACCGACCCGGTTCCAGCCGGACACCTCACCTCCCGGCGTCGACCACCCCGGCCGCTCCCGCCGCGCGTCGTAGGCCTCCCCGTCGTAGATCTCCGAACGCGGCACGGGACCGGTCGTCGTACGCCAGTGTTCGTCGGTGCGGACGGTCTGCGTCGTGCCGTCGGCGTAGCCGATCTCCAACTGGGCGAGGAGCGCGCGGTGTTCGCCGTAGATGGCGCGTCTGCCGCCATGGAAGCCGAGGCGTCCCGTGTACCAACCCTCGCCGAGCAGGGCTCCGATGGTGTTCTCGCCCGTTCGCAGCAGCGGGGTGACGTCGAACGTCTGGTAGCGCAGCCGGTGTTGATAGGAGGTCCAGCCCGGGGCCATGACGTGATCGCCCACGTGCTCGCCATTGATCTCGGCCTGGTAGACGCCGTACGCGGTGACGTACAGCCGGGCGGAGGCGACGGGACCGGTGAGGGTGAAGTCGCGGCGGAGCAGGGCAGCCGGTTCGGGGAAGTCGACACTGGGACTTCCTGAGGTTGATGACCTCTGCCGGAGTGCGTCGCGATCCTTGAACCGGTCGCCAAGCTGTCCTGACCTGCGGTTTTGTGTGTGCGCATTATGTGC
>NZ_JBLTJC010000442.1:0-7854 GCF_048158785.1 Streptomyces colwelliae
GTGTATAAGAGACAGGGTCAGCCGGGCTCAGGTTGCGCAGCCGCAGGCAGGGCAGGTCGGCCAGGCTCAAGCAGGGCAGCGGCAGGTGCGGGTCGGGCCGATGGAGGCGGGGCAACCGTCGCAGGGTGGCCGATATCAGGCGCAGGCAGGTCAGGTGCGATCCGCGCAAGCTCAGGCAGGGCAGCGGCAGGCTCAGGTCGGGCAGCACGGGCAGGTCCGCCACGTCCCGTCGCGGAGTCACAGGCCGGCGCCCGTGCTGCTCGTCCCCGTGCCCTCTGCTCGGGCGGCCGTGCGGGCGCGTGGGCATGATCCGGCTCGGCGGATCGCGCTCGCGGCGGCGGGGGAGTTGCGGCGGACCGGGACGCCGGCTCGGGTGGTGGCCGTGTTGCGGCAGCGGCGGTGGGTGGCCGATCAGTCGGGGCTCAACTCACGGGAGCGGATGGGCAATCTCGCGGGTGCGCTGGAGGTGGTCGCGGGCGGTGCCCGGTTGCTCGCGGGTGGTCCGGTGGTGCTCGTCGACGACTTGATGACGACCGGGGCCTCTTTGAGGGAGGCGGCGCGTGCCGTACGGGAGGCGATCGCGGGCGGCGGAGAAGTTGGCGCAAGTGCCGCTGTGTACATGGGTGTGTCCCGGGAAGGCAGAGGGGAACACATCGAGAGATCAATGGAGAACGGGAGGAACATGGCACTCAGTGCACCGGGAATCACGGGTGTGAACGGCCCCGCTGACCTGATCTGCGCGGCGGTGATCGCCGCGTCGCCGGATTCCTTCGAAATAAACCGGAACTGACTGTGAACTTGCGTCGTTGCAGGTAATGACAGGGGCAATTCACCTGAACGGAGGTACGCCGCGGTAGAGGGTGACGACATCCGTCCGGGCGAGATATGTTCGGTTGTGAGAGAAAGGCGCAGGCCGCACCTCTCCTATCCGAATGCCGTGCTGCGGGTTTTCTGGAATCACCCGCGGCCATGGGGTGGAGATCTTGCCCATGGGGGAGGAGGAGGTGGAAGTCACCGAGTCCGAGGTTCCGGGGTGACCGGAGCCTGGTGCGAAAGGGAGACGCTCCGCAGCGAAGCGGAGCGATCCGGGAACGGAGTTCTGCGTGGACATCGTCGTCAAGGGCCGCAAGACCGAGGTGCCCGAGCGGTTCCGCAAGCACGTGGCCGAGAAGCTGAAGCTGGAGAAGATCCAGAAGCTCGACGGCAAGGTGATCAGCCTCGACGTGGAGGTGTCCAAGGAGCCGAACCCCCGACAGGCCGACCGCTGTGACCGAGTGGAGATCACGCTCCGCTCCCGCGGTCCGGTGATCCGGGCGGAGGCATCGGCCAACGATCCGTACGCGGCACTCGACCTCGCGGCGGAGAAGCTGGACGCCCGGCTGCGCAAGCAGCACGACAAGCGCAACACGCGCCGCGGCGCCCGTCGGCTCACCGCCGCCGAGGTCCCCGACCACGTCCCGGGCGCCGCGACGCTCAACGGCAACGGCCACGCCGTCCCGGACGAGCAGTCGGACGGTGTGCCCACCAAGAAGATCGGCTCGCTGGAGGTCAAGGGCGAAGGCCCCCTCGTCGTCCGCGAGAAGACCCACGTCGCCTCTCCGATGTCCCTCGACCAGGCGCTCTACGAGATGGAACTGGTCGGACACGACTTCTACCTGTTCGTCGACTCCGAGACCAAGGAACCGAGCGTCGTCTACCGACGGCACGCCTACGACTACGGCGTCATCCACCTCAGCACGGACCCGATGGTCACGCAGGCGCAACCGCCCGCGGCCGGCGGCACGCTGGGCGGCTGACCCGCCCGGCAGACAGCTGAGCCGGTGCCCCTGGAGCGCGTGTGCGCCCCCAGGGGCACCGGTGTGCGACCACTTCGCGCCCCGCTCCGTGACCGCACTGCCGTCCGGGCATGGAATCATGGCCGTACAGGCCCAACCGGTGGGCCGCTGCCTTGGGTTGGCGATGGCACAGGACCACAGGCCACAGCCTTCAGGGGGAGGAACGATGGCGGACAGCTTCGGACCGATGCATGTCGGGGAAGCCGACGGCGGCGTCGTCGGCATGGGCCCGGAAGCGGGCTCGACACGCAAGGAGCCGATCAGAGTCCTTGTCGTGGACGACCACGCCCTCTTCCGCCGGGGCCTGGAGATCGTGCTGGCGGCCGAGGAGGACATTCAGGTCGTCGGCGAGGCCGGTGACGGCGCCGAGGCCGTGGACAAGGCCGCCGATCTGCTGCCGGACATCGTCCTGATGGACGTACGGATGCCGAAGCGGGGCGGGATCGAAGCGTGCACCTCCATCAAGGAGGTCGCGCCCAGCGCGAAGATCATCATGCTCACGATCAGCGACGAAGAGGCCGATCTCTACGACGCGATCAAGGCGGGCGCGACGGGATATCTCCTCAAGGAGATCTCGACCGACGAAGTGGCCACCGCCATTCGCGCCGTGGCCGACGGACAGTCGCAGATCAGCCCCTCCATGGCGTCGAAACTCCTCACCGAGTTCAAGTCGATGATCCAGCGCACCGACGAGCGCCGACTGGTGCCCGCGCCCCGGCTCACCGACCGTGAGCTGGAGGTTCTCAAACTCGTCGCCACCGGAATGAACAACCGCGATATCGCCAAGCAGTTGTTCATCTCCGAGAACACCGTGAAGAACCATGTGCGCAACATCCTGGAGAAGCTGCAGCTGCACTCCAGGATGGAGGCGGTCGTCTACGCGATGCGGGAGAAGATCCTCGAGATCCGCTGACCCTCACGCCAGGAGACGGACCAGTTCTCCGGCGAGGGGGGCGCGCAGCTCGGGGGCGTCCACCCGCTCCACGCGTACGTCCGTGCAGTCCACCCAGCTCGCGGCCTCGACCAGGGCCTGGGCCACGGACGGGACGTCCCTCACGCCGTCCAGGGTGACCTGCTTGGCCACCAGGGTGCGGCCCTCGCGCGCGGGGTCGACGCGACCGACCAGCCGGCCTCCGGCGAGCACCGGCATCGCGAAATAGCCGTGGATCCGCTTCGGCTTGGGGACGTAGGCCTCCAGGCGGTGGGTGAAGCCGAAGATGCGCTCCGTGCGGGCCCGCTCCCAGATCAGGGAGTCGAACGGGGACAGGAGTGTGGTGCGGTGGCGGCCGCGCGGGGGTGTTTCCAGGGCCGCCGGGTCGGCCCAGGCGGGCTTGGACCAGCCCTCGACCGTGACCGGGACCAGGCCCGAGTCGGCGATCACGGCGTCGACCTGCTCGCCCTTGAGGCGGTGGTAGTCGGCGATGTCCGCGCGCGTGCCGACGCCCAAGGACTGGCCCGCCAGGGCGACCAGCCGGCGGAGGCACTCGGTGTCATCCAGCTCGTCGTGCAGCAACGCCTGCGGGATCGCGCGCTCGGCGAGGTCGTAGACCCGCTTCCAGCCGCGGCGCTCCACGCACACCACCTCGCCGTACATGAGCGCGCGCTCCACGGCGACCTTGGCGCCGGACCAGTCCCACCACTCGCTGGTGCGCTTGGCGCCGCCCAACTCCGTTGACGTCAGCGGGCCTTCGGCGCGGAGCTGCTTGATGACCTGCTCGTAGGTGCCGTCGGGGAGGTCGTGGTTCCAGTGCGGGCGGCCGCGGTAGGCGCGGCGGCGGAAGGCGAAGTGGGGCCACTCCTCGACGGGGAGGATGCACGCGGCGTGGGACCAGTACTCGAAGGCGTGTGTCTGGGTCCAGTACGCGTCCTCGACCGTCCTGCGGGGGACGGCGCCGAGGCGGGCGTACGGGATGAGTTCGTGGGAGCGGGCGAGGACCGAGATGGTGTCGAGCTGGACCGCGCCGAGATGGCGGAGCACGCCGCGCACGCCCGCGCGGCGGTCGGGGGCGCCGAGGAAACCCTGTGCGCGCAGGGCGATGCGGCGGGCGTCGGCTGCCGACAGGTCGGTCGTGGGGCGCGGGGCACTCGTCATGTCTCCGCACGATAGAGGGTGGCACTGACAACGCGGGCTGAGCTGGGGATTTGTCGCGTTACGGCTGGGCGGGAAGGTACGGCGCCGTCGACGGCAGGCCCAGGTCCGACGGCAGCAAGGAGCCCACCCAGCAGTCCCGTCGTACGCCCTTGTTGTTGAGCGAGGAGCGGAGCGTGCCCTCGATGGTGAAACCGGCGTGTTCGGCCACCGCGCGGGAGCCCTTGTTGCCGACTTCCGCGCGCCATTCCACTCGGTCGATCGACAGGCGGGTGAAGGCCCAGCGGGAGACGGCGATGGTGGCCTCGGTGATGTAGCCGTTGCCGCGGTGCTCCTTCGTGGCCCAGAAGCCGACCTCGCCGACGCCCAGGGAGCGCATCGTGATGGCGAGCATGCCCACCAACTCCCCTTCGGGGAGTTCGGGGTGTCCGGGGAGAAAGACACCGAAGGTGAACATCGAACTGTTCTCCCAGCCCTCCGGGACCAGTTGTTCGGTGAAACTCTGCGCGTGCTCCAGGAGGTAGGGCGAGGGGATCGTCGTCCAGCGCTGGATCTCGGGGTCCTGGGCGGCGGAATACACGACATCGGTGTCCTGCGGGCCTACGGAACGCAGGAGGAGACGGTCGGTCGTGAGCGTGACGGGTTCCATCGGCCGATTCTGCTCGGGGGCGCACAAGGACGCCATCCTTTTGCGCTGTGTGAGCGGGTGATCACATTTCGCGCAATTCCTCGGAGGGACGCGGCACCATCGGCGACCCCCGGCCGTTGTCCCCTTTGAAGCAGATTTGAAGGAGTGGACGGTCGGCGTCCCCGGCAGGCTCCCGGCGTGGCGGGGTCCTCGCATACGATGGCCGTTGCTCAGTCATGTCATTGGAAACCGACCGTCCCAGGCCCGACCGGCAAGGAGACCAACCCCCGTGTCCGTCCTCTCGAAGATCATGCGTGCAGGCGAAGGCAAGATCCTGCGCAAGCTGCACCGCATCGCGGACCAGGTCAACTCCATCGAAGAGGACTTCGTCGACCTCTCCGACGCCGAGCTGAAGGCCCTCACCGAGGAGTACAAGCAGCGCTACGCCGATGGTGAGACCCTGGACGACCTGCTGCCCGAAGCGTTCGCCACCGTGCGCGAGGCCGCCAAGCGCGTCCTCGGCCAGCGTCACTACGACGTGCAGATGATGGGCGGCGCGGCCCTGCACCTCGGCTACGTCGCCGAGATGAAGACCGGCGAGGGCAAGACCCTGGTCGGCACCCTGCCCGCGTATCTGAACGCCCTCTCCGGAGATGGTGTCCACATCATCACGGTCAACGACTACCTGGCCGAGCGCGACTCCGAGATGATGGGCCGCATCCACAAGTTCCTGGGCCTCGAGGTCGGCTGCATCCTCGCCAACATGACCCCGGCCCAGCGCCGCGAGCAGTACGCGTGCGACATCACGTACGGCACGAACAACGAGTTCGGCTTCGACTACCTGCGCGACAACATGGCGTGGGCACAGGACGAACTGGTGCAGCGCGGCCACAACTTCGCGATCGTCGACGAGGTCGACTCCATCCTCATCGACGAGGCCCGTACGCCGCTGATCATCTCCGGCCCGGCCGACCAGGCCACCAAGTGGTACGGCGACTTCGCCAAGCTCGTCACCCGCCTGAAGAAGGGCGAGGCCGGTAACTCGCTCAAGGGCCTGGAGGACACGGGCGACTACGACGTCGACGAGAAGAAGCGCACGGTCGCCATCCACGAGGGCGGTGTCACCAAGGTCGAGGACTGGCTGGGCATCGACAACCTCTACGAGTCGGTGAACACCCCGCTGGTGGGCTACCTGAACAACGCCATCAAGGCGAAGGAGCTCTTCAAGAAGGACAAGGACTACGTCGTCATCGACGGTGAGGTCATGATCGTCGACGAGCACACCGGGCGTATCCTCGCCGGCCGCCGCTACAACGAGGGCATGCACCAGGCGATCGAGGCGAAGGAAGGGGTGGACATCAAGGACGAGAACCAGACGCTCGCCACGATCACCCTGCAGAACTTCTTCCGCCTCTACAGCAATCTCTCGGGCATGACCGGTACGGCGATGACCGAGGCCGCCGAGTTCCACCAGATCTACAAGCTCGGCGTCGTCCCGATCCCGACCAACCGGCCCATGGTCCGCAAGGACCAGTCCGACCTGATCTACCGCACCGAGGTCGCGAAGTTCGAGGCGGTCGTCGACGACATCGCCGAGAAGCACGAGAAGGGCCAGCCGATCCTCGTCGGTACGACGTCGGTCGAGAAGTCCGAGTACCTCTCGCAGCAGCTCGCCAAGCGCGGCATCCAGCACGAAGTGCTGAATGCCAAGCAGCACGACCGTGAGGCGCCGATCATCGCCCAGGCCGGCCGCAAGGGCGCCGTGACGGTTGCCACCAACATGGCCGGCCGCGGTACGGACATCAAACTCGGCGGCAACCCTGACGACCTCGCCGAGGCGGAGCTGCGCCAGCAGGGCCTCGACCCCGAGGAGCACATCGAGGAGTGGGCCCACGCCCTGCCCGCCGCGCTGGAGAGGGCCGAGCAGGCGGTCAAGGACGAGTTCGAGGAGGTCAAGGACCTCGGAGGCCTCTACGTCCTCGGTACCGAGCGGCACGAGTCGCGTCGTATCGACAACCAGTTGCGCGGTCGCTCCGGCCGTCAGGGCGACCCGGGCGAGTCCCGCTTCTACCTCTCCCTGGGCGACGACCTGATGAGGCTGTTCAAGGCCCAGATGGTCGAGCGCGTGATGTCGATGGCGAACGTCCCGGACGACGTGCCGATCGAGAACAAGATGGTCACGCGCGCGATCGCGTCCGCCCAGTCGCAGGTCGAGCAGCAGAACTTCGAGACCCGCAAGAACGTCCTCAAGTACGACGAGGTCCTCAACCGCCAGCGCGAGGTCATCTACGGCGAGCGGCGCCGCGTCCTGGAGGGCGAGGACCTGCAGGAGCAGGTCGTGCACTTCATGGACGACACGATCGACGCGTACATCACCGCCGAGACCGCAGAGGGCTTCCCGGAGGACTGGGACCTCGACCGGCTGTGGGGCGCGTTCAAGCAGCTCTACCCGGTGAAGGTCACCGTGGAGGAGCTGGAGGAGGCGGCCGGGGACCGGGCCGGTCTGACCGCCGAGTTCATCTCCGAGTCCATCAAGGACGACATCCACGAGCAGTACAAGGAGCGCGAGGAGCAGCTCGGCTCCGAGATCATGCGTGAGCTGGAGCGCCGCGTCGTGCTCTCGGTCCTGGACCGCAAGTGGCGCGAGCACCTCTACGAGATGGACTACCTCCAGGAGGGCATCGGCCTGCGCGCGATGGCCCAGAAGGACCCGCTGGTCGAGTACCAGCGCGAGGGCTTCGACATGTTCACCGCCATGATGGACGGCATCAAGGAGGAGTCCGCCGGCTACCTGTTCAACCTGGAGGTCCAGGTCGAGCAGCAGGTCGAGGAAGTCCCCGTGGAGGACGACAAGCCGTCGCTCGACAAGGAGGACACGGTGCCCGCCCAGGCGAGCGCCCGTCCCGAGATCCGCGCCAAGGGGCTCGACGCCCCGCAGCGGCCGGACCGGCTGCACTTCTCCGCGCCGACCGTGGACGGCGAGGGCGGCATCGTCGAGGGCGACTTCACCAGCGACGACGAGCCCGTGCGCTCCGAGTCGGACGGCCTCACGCGCGCGGAGCGCCGCAAGCAGGGGCGCCGGGGCAGCCGCCGCAAGAAGTGACGGTCGCTCCGCGGGTCTGGCGGTGAGCTGTGGCGGGCGGCCCCTTGAGTGAGGGGTTGAGCTTGTCGGGGCCGCGCCGCTCTCCGGTGGAGGACCTTGAAGGGCCGGGCATCGTGAAGGTGCCCGGCCCTTTGGCGTGTGGGCGGGTTGCACGCGTGCGTGCGGGGTGCGGGCAGGCGCGGGGTGCGGTGGGTACGGC
>NZ_JBLTJC010000443.1:0-7854 GCF_048158785.1 Streptomyces colwelliae
CGGTGGGCCGGTGGACGGCGGGGGAGAGGGGCCGTAGGGCAGCGGCCGGGTCGAGGACGTCGTACTCGAGGGTCGTCCCGGCGGACGACGCGACCGGTGTCGCGCGCATCTCGGCGTGGGTGCCCGGGACGAGCAGGGCGAGCAGCAGCACGAGGGCCCGCAGCCAGGCGCGGCTGCGGGGGAGGTCTCGTGCGCGGCTCACCCTCGTGCTCATGGAAGGTCATCTCCCAGCGGCCGTACGGCGTTCATCGCGGCGGGCGCGTAAACCGCCCGCACGGCCTACCGACGACGTTCACAGGGACTGGGGCACCTTCTTGGCGTGGCTCCTCATCCGGACGCCCGTGACGATCTCGACGACGCCGACCGCGACCAGCCAGATGCCGCAGACGAGGGTGAGGACGGCGACCGAGCGGAAGGGGGAGTCGATCAGCACGATGCCGGCGAGGAAGGTGACGATCCCGAGGAAGATCTGCCAGCCGCGCGCGGGCATCGCCTTGTCGTGCACGGCGGCCAGGGTCTGGGTGATGCCCCGGATCAGCCAGCCGATGCCGATCCACAGGGCGAGCAGCAGGATCGACTGCATCGGCCCGCGGAAACAGAACAGGCCCAGCACGATCGACAGCGCGCCGCTGATGAACGCCAGTACGCGCAGCGAGGTCGCCCGGTGCGTGCCGAAGGCGGCGACCAGTTGGAAGACGCCGCTGATCAGCAGATAGACGCCGAAGAGGATGCCGGCCGCGAAAAGGGACGCGCCGGGCCAGACGAGGACCAGCACGCCGAGGATGAGAGAAGCGACGCCGGTGAACAGGACGACCTGCCAGGCGGCTTTGGAGAGGGCGAAGAGGGGCCCTTCGAGTTCCTGCTCGTCGTGCGGGGGCCGCGGTGCGCGGGGAGCGTGGGCGCTGCGGTCGTCGTACTCCGGGCCCCAGGGGCCGCTCGGTGCCTCGGTCATGTCCCATGTTTTGACCGGGCGTGGACAGCCCGCCACTCGGGCGGGCCACCTGGCTGACGGGTTGTCGAGGTGACTAGCTGACGGGTTGTCGAGGTGACTACTTGCCGCCCGCTGCCTTCGCCGCCTTGGCCGCGGCCTTCATCTCCTGCTTGTGGGCGCGGACCTTGGCCAGCGACTCGGGCCCGGTGATGTCGGCGACGGAGCGGTAGGACTTCGCCTCGCCATAGGCCCC
Organism: Streptomyces colwelliae; assembly: GCF_048158785.1. Classification (NCBI taxonomy): domain Bacteria; kingdom Bacillati; phylum Actinomycetota; class Actinomycetes; order Kitasatosporales; family Streptomycetaceae; genus Streptomyces; species Streptomyces colwelliae. The sequence goes on from NZ_JBLTJC010000443.1 coordinate 1,185, forward strand.
GGCGGCCTCGCGCCAGCCCTTCGGCTCGACCCCGAGCTGCTTGCCGAGCAGGGCGAGGAAGATCTGCGCCTTCTGCTTCCCGAACCCGGGCAGCTCCTCAAGCCGCTTGAGCAGCTCGGCTCCCGTGCCGACGCCCTCCCAGACGCCGCTCGCGTCCCCGTCGTAGTGCTCGACGAGGTACTGGCACAACTGCTGGATCCGCTTGGCCATGGACCCGGGGTAACGATGCACGGCAGGCTTCTCGGAGAGGAGCGCGGCGAATTCCTCGGGGTCCCGCGCCGCGATCTCGTGCGCGTCCAGGTCCTCGGCACCGAGCCGGTCCGCGATGGTGCGAGGCCCTTTGAACGCCCACTCCATCGGCACTTGCTGATCGAGCAGCATCCCCACCAGCGCGGCGAGCGGGGAGCGGCCGAGGAGTTCGTCGGCCTCGGGGTCCTGGGCGAGGTGAAGGGTTGCGTCCATGGGTCGATGATGGCGCGTCCGGGGGCGGGATGCCTCCCGGTACGAGGGCGGGCTCAGGACGCCCGCCAGTACCCCAACGCGTGCACCCGCTCCCGTCGTACGCCCAGTTCCCTGCGTACGTACGACGACAGCCCCCGGGTCGTCGTCGTGTCGCAGGTGATCCAGACGTAGGGGTCGGGGGTGGCCTTCAGGAGGTCGGGGAGTTCCGCGCGTACGCGGTCGGTCAGTTGGCCCCGGGGGTGATGGCGGACCTCGTGGAGGGGCGGGTCGGTGCGGAAGGGGAGGCTGTCGGACTCACCCTCGAACCAGATCGTCGCCGGGACCTTCGAACCGACCGTATTCAGCAGGGAGTTGATGGCGGGCAGCGACGCCGGGTCGCCGATCGCGAAGAGGTGGGAGGGGGCCGGGTCGGGCGTCTCGAAACCCGTGCCCTGGACCGTCGCCTCGATCGTGTCGCCGGGCTTGGCCGAGCGGGCCCAGTCGCTCGCGCGGCCTTCGTGCAGGGCGAATTCGAGGCCGAAGGTGCCGGCCGCCGGGTCGGGGTCGACCAGGGTGTACGCCCGCTGGTGCGGCCTGCCGGCGTTGTCGAACCAGAGGCGGACCCACATCGTCGGGTGGACGCCGGTCGCCGCGAGCATGCCGCCGTCGGTGAGGCGGAGGCGGCGGTAGCGCGGGGTGACGTCCTCGGCCCTCGTCACGGTGAACTCGAAGTCCTTCGCGCGCAGCAGCTTGAGAACCGCGCCCTCCCAACCGCGCCCCTGCACCATCGGCTCTTCACCCTCCGCGTACGCTTTCCCATCAGTAACTAAGGCAAGGCTAACCTAAAAAGCTGCCTGGAAACAGGCAGTCTTGGTACAGGCAGTCTTGATACAGAAGGGCCACAGGGTGACGACCGAGATCTACCGCGATGCCTGGGGAATCCCCCACCTGCGCGCCGGCACCGCAGACGGACTCGCCCGCGCCCAGGGCCGCGTCACGGCCCTCGACCGCGCCTGGCAGCTGGAGGTCGAACGGCATCGGGCGCAAGGCACCTCGGCGGCCTTTCTCGGTACCGCCGCCCTGCCCTGGGACCTCTTCGCCCGACGCGTCCGCCTGGACGACACGGCCAGACGTTGTTTCGCTGCGCTGGAGGAGCGGGACCCGGAGACCGCGCGCTGGGTCCGGTCGTACGTCGATGGGGTCAACGAGGGGCTGGAGGCGGGCGTCCCGGCCCCGGAGTTCGCCAAGTCCGGCCTCATCCCCGGCCGTTGGGAGCCCTGGACCCCCCTCGGGGTCTGGCTCGCCACGCACATTCTCTTCGCCGGGTTTCCGGCCAAGCTCTGGCGTGAGGAGGCGATACGGCATCTCGGGGCGGACGCCGTCGGGCTGTTCGCCACCGACGGGCCCGGTACCTCCGGCAGCAACGGGTGGCTGGTGAGCGGGGAACGGACCACGACCGGGCGGGCGTTGCTCGCCGGTGATCCGCACCGCTTCATCGAGGACCCCGGCGTCTACCAGCAAGTCCACCTCTCCTGCCCGGAGTTCGACGTCGTCGGCCTCACTGTGCCCGGCGTCCCCGGTATCGCCCACTTCGGGCACACCGGCACCGTCGCCTGGGCCATCACCAACGCCATGGCCGACTACCAGGACCTCTACCGGGAACGGTTGCGCCGCACCGGCGCCGGCGTCGAGGCCCTTGGCCCGGACGGTGGTTGGCGGCGCGCGGCCCGGCACACGGAGACCATCGAGGTGGCCGGCGAGGAGCCCGTCGAGGTCGAGGTCATCGAGACCGAACGCGGGCCCGTCGTCATCGGCGGGCCGGAAGGGCTTGACGGAGGCATCAGCGAGCCGGCCGGCGTCCCGCCCCTCGCCGTCAGCCTGCGCTATCCGCCCCGCGTCACCGACGACCTCGGCTTCACCGTGCTGCTCCCCCTCCTCCGCGCCCGCCAAGTCGCCGATGTGGACCGGGCGTTCGACGACTGGGCCGAACCCGTCAACGTCGTCCAGGCCGCCGACACCGAGGGCGGACTGCTGCACCGGGTCGCGGGCAAGGTGCCGTCGCGCGCCGAGGCCAACCGCACCCGGCTCGTCCCCGCCTGGGAACCCGGCCATGAATGGCAGGGCTGGCACGAGCCGCCCCGCGGCCGCCTGACCGACGACGGCGTCGCCGTCATGGCCAACCAACGCGGCCCCGCCACCCCGCTCGGCGTCGAGTTCGCCCCGAGCCACCGCGCCGACCGCATCGCCGAGTTGCTCGCCGGGCGCGAGAAGTGGTCCGCCGCCGACATGCCCGCGATCCACATGGACACCCATCTCGGCTCCGCCGCACCCCTGTTGGACCACCTGGCCGCCCTCACCGACCTCACCCCTGAGGCATCCGCACTCCGCGACCGGCTGCTGACCTGGGACCGCCGCATGGACGCCGACAGCACCGACGCCGCCGCCTACGCGGCCGTGCGCGGCGCGGTCGTACGACGGCTCGTGGCGCACCCGGCGTTCGCCGCGCTGGCCGAACCGCCCGCGTACCCGGAGGTCTTCCTGCCCTGGCTCGGGCTGCTCCCGCGTGTCGCCTTCGCGCTCGAACACCTGCTGAGTGCACGGGAGTTGTACGGCATCGACCGCCCGGAGACGGTACGGGCGGCGGTCGAGGAGGCCGCCGCCCAGCCGACCGGTATGTGGGGTGACACCCATCGCCTCACTCCTTGGCGGGCGTCCGGCGGGACCCCAACTCCCGGGCCCGGCCTGTCCGGTGACCACGACTGCGTGCTGTGCACCTCCGCCGTGCCCGGGTTCACCGATCTGAGCGCGCGGGGCCCGGCGGCCCGGTTCGTGTGGGACCTGGCCCGGCGGGAGGACAGCCTGTGGGTGGTGCCGTTGGGGGCGTCCGGGGTGGCCGGTTCACCGCACCACCGCGATCAACTGCCCTTGTGGCTCAAGGGAGATCTGGTTCCGGTGATCACCGACTTCAGCCGCCTCGAACCCGAACCCGAACCAGGACCCGCACCTGAATCCAGCCCCGGCCCCGAACCCGGCACCCCCGTTCGCGAGCCCGTCCACGCACAACACGTCGACGGCTTCGGCACCGTCCACGTCCGCCCCCTCGACCCCGTCGCCGACGCCGCGACGATCCACCGCTGGGTCAGCGGGCAACGGGCCGCGTTCTGGGGCATGAACGGCCTCACGCAGGTCCAAGTCACCGAGATCTACGCCCACATGGACACCCTCGACACCCACCACGCCCACCTCGTACTCCGCGACGCCGAACCCGTCGGGCTCCTCCAGACCTACGACCCCGCCGCCGACCGCGTCGGCGACTGCTACGACGTACGGCCCGGGGACATCGGCATCCACCTCCTCCTCGCGCCCGCCGGACCGGACGGCGAACAGCCCGGCTGGTCGGCGGCGCTGATGGGCGTCCTCACCTCCTACGTCCTGCTCGGTCTGGACCGGCACCGGGTCGTGGTCGATCCGGACGTGCGGAACGAGAAGGCGATCGCGCGGTTCCTGCGGCAGGGGTTCGTGGCGGGCCCGAGGGTCGTCCTGCCGGAGGTCGACATCCCGGACGTGTTCATCCCCGAGAAGCACGCTCAACTGGCGTTCCTCCCTCGCGAGGTGGCCTTCCCGTAGCCTGCCGAGGTGACCGGAGTGACCCCAGAAGACCTCGTCGCCCACTACGGCCTGGAGCCGATCCCCCGCGAGGGCGGCCTGTTCCGCCGTACCTGGGCGGGCCCGGAGCGGCCCGACGGCCGCCCGGAGGGCACCGCGATCGTCGCCCTGCTGACAGCGGCGGACTTCTCGGCCCTGCACCGCCTGCCCGGCGACGAGGTCTGGCACTTCTACCTCGGCGACCCGCTCGAACTCCTGCTCCTCGCCCCGGACGGCACGTCGAGCACGGCGGTCCTCGGCCCGGACGTACGGCACGGCCAACACGTCCAGTTCACCGTGCCCGGCTCCACCTGGATGGGGGCGCGGGTGGTGGCGGGCGGCGCCTGGACGTTCTTCGGCTGCACGATGGCACCCGGCTTCACCTACGACGGCTACGAGCACGGCGACGCGGGCGAGTTGACCGCCCGCTACGCCCGCACCCCGGCCGAGGCCGCCCGCATCACCGGGCTGTGCCGCCCGTGAGCGGCCTGCTGGAGGGCCAGTTCGCCCTGGTCACGGGCGCGAGCGGCGGCATCGGCCAGGGGATCGCGCTGCGGTTCGCGCAGGAGGGGGCGGCGGGGGTCGCGGTCCACTGTCGTACGGCGGTGGAGGCGGCCGATGAAGTCGCCTCCCGCGTACGGGAGTTGGGCGCCCGAGCCGTCGTACTGCAAGCCGATCTGACCGACGAGGACGCCTGCCGCGGACTGGTCCGCGAGGCGGCCGAATGGGCCGGCGGACGGCTCACGGCACTGGTCAACAACGCGGGCGTACAACCGACGCAACCCCTGCCCGGGATGACGGCGGCGGACTGGCGGACGGTCGTCGACACCAACCTGACCAGCGTCTTCGCGTGCACACAGGCGGCGGCCGAGGTGATGGGACACCACGGCGGGGGCGGCACGGTGACGCACATCGCGTCCATCGAGGCGAGCGCCCCCGCCGCCCTCCACGCGCACTACGCCGCGTCCAAGGCCGCCGTCGTCATGCACGCGCGGTCGGCGGCCCTGGAGTACGGCCCGTACGGCATCCGCGTCAACACGGTCTCGCCCGGTCTGATCGACCGGGACGGGCTGGAGGCGGCCTGGCCGGACGGGGTGCGGAGGTGGCGGGAGGCGGCGCCGACGGGGAGGCTGGGGCGGCCGGAGGATGTCGGGGACGCGTGCGTCTTCCTGGCGTCCTCCCTCGCCTCCTGGATCACCGGGCACGACCTGGTCGTCGACGGCGGCGTGACGGCGCGGCCCACATGGTGAGTCGTAGGCGCCGTACGTCCGTACATAACCCGAGGCCTGCAAGTCCGAAGACGGAGATGTGACGTGCGCCGACGACGGAATGAGGGACAGGGTTTTGGACACGACGGAGGCGGCGGCGGAGGCTGCGGACGGGGTGCCCGGCGAGGAGTTCAAGGGCTGGTGCTGCTGGGCTCCCTGCTGGTCCTGCTCCTCCTCGGCACTGCGGGCACCGCGTCCGCGCACGCCGCCCTCGAATCCACCGACCCCGCCGACGGCAGCGTCGTCAAGTCCGCCCCCCGCTCCGTCACCCTCACCTTCTCCGAGTCCGTAGCCCTGCTCGACGACTCCTTCCGCGTCTACGACCCCGACAACCGGCGGGTGAAGACGAGTTCGGCGCACCACGCGAAGGACGCGGGCGACACGGCGAGCGTCACGCTCCCCGCCAAACTCGGCACCGGCACCTTCACGGTCGCCTGGCGCGTGGTCTCGGCCGACAGCCACCCGGTCTCGGGCGCCTTCACCTTCTCCATAGGCAAGCCCTCCGCCACGACCACCCCGATCACCACGGCCCCGACCGAGGACCCCCTCACCGCCAGCCTGTACGACATAGCCCGCTACTTCGCGTACATAGCCGCGGCCCTCCTCATCGGCACCGCCACCTTCGTCACCCTCTGCCGCCCCCCGAACCCGGCCGTCCTCAACAAGCCGATCCTGACGGGCTGGTGGACCCTGCTGGCGGCGACGCTGGCCCTGCTCCTCCTCAGGTCCTCCTACGAGGCGGGCACCGGCCTGGCCACGGCCTTCGAGCCTTCCGCGCTCCCGAAGACGCTGACGTCCCGCCCAGGCCTGGCACTCGCGGCCCGCCTGCTCCTCCTCGCCGCAACAGCCGTATTCCTTCTACGACTTCGGGGGCGGGAGCGGTTCGGACGGCCGGCCCTGGGGACGGGTGCCGTCCTCGCGGTCGGCCTGGCGCTGACCTGGGCGTCGGCGGAGCACGCGTCCGCCGGGATCCAGGTGCCGGTGGCGATGACCTCGGCGGTGCTGCATCTGCTCGCGATGTCGGTGTGGCTGGGCGGCCTGACGGCCCTGCTCACCGTCCTCTACCGCTCGCCGAACCTCGACGCGGCCCCGGTGGCCCGCTTCTCCCGCCTCGCCTTCGCCTCGGTCACGGTCCTGGTCGTCACCGGCGTCTACCAGTCCTGGCGCGGCCTCGGCTCCTGGAACGCCCTCACCGGGACGTCGTACGGCCGCATCCTGCTCGTGAAACTCGGCGCGGTGGTGCTGCTGCTCGCGGTGGCGGGGTGGTCGCGACAGTGGACCGGGCGGATGGTGGGGGCGGAAGTACGGGTCCGGGT
>NZ_JBLTJC010000444.1:0-7841 GCF_048158785.1 Streptomyces colwelliae
GTTTTCGCCCCGCCGTTCCTGACGGCTACTCACCCGCATGACAATTTCCGGGGTTATTAGAACTGACGTCACGTCACATCGTGGGTGGATACTCGGGTGAAGTGGATGATTCCGGGCGCCTGCGGCCTCGTAGTACCAAAACGCCGCCCACCACGGCGAGGACGAATCCGGCCACAGCCGTACCGATCGGCAACGACCGCCCCACCAGGCGCAGTTGGCCGCTCTCCTGCTTCGCCAGTTTCACCTGTTCCTTCTGCGTGGCCGTGGTGAACGCGAGCTTGTCGGCGTCCAGGAGGAGGACCGCGTCGTAGGCGTGGCCGGGGGCGCGGAGGGTGCGGCGGGGGCCGGTCCGGGCGTAGATCACGCGGCCGGTGCGCTGGTCGACGATCAGCTCGATGCCGTGGTTGGAGTACCACTCCTCGGCCAGGATCTGGGGGGAGTTGGGCTGGTCGACGAGGCTGCCGGGGACCAGGCGGGTGCCGATCTTCGAGGGCGGGACGGTGCCCTTGAAGACGTAACCCGAGTAGCCCTGCACCTTCTTGGTCCCCGCGTAACGCAAAGTCACCGTTGCGCCAAGGGAGTTGTCCCACCACTGGTAGGGCTGTTTCCGCACGTCGAACGGGAACTTCAGGAAGGCGTCGCCCTCGAAGTACGGGTTCTCGTGGCAGCAGTGCACGGGCTTGTTGGTCTTACGGTCCGTGACCCAGCGGTTGGGGAAGAACTCCAGCGCGTCGTGCGGATCGGCGGCCGGCAGGGACTTGTCGGTGTCGACGGTCGTGGTCACGTCCCAGACCGCGTCGCCGCTCTTCTCGCTGTCCGCGACATCGCCGCGCACCTGCTGGGTGACGGTGATCCGCTGGTCGTCCACGGTCCGCAGCTCGCCGGTGTCGAAGTAGCTTCCGGTGCCCCGGTAGACGGCGGTCGTGTCGATGTCGATCGGGGTCACGGCGGCCCGCGGCTCGACGTACCACGCCAGCATCGGCGCCAGGACCAGCAGAAACGTGCCAAGTCCCAGCAGGATCAAGGAAAATGGAGAGGTCGTACGGCGCATCCGGACACTCCAGTGAAAGTTGGTGACGGAGTTCGGGCCGCTCTTGGGCCGGGAACCGTAGGCGCCCCTTGACGGAGTGTCAATGTCTGCCGACACTGGGCCGACGGGCAGGGGCGGGCGCACGGACCTCAGGACAGAGAGGCTGACCCTGCGATGTCCAGACTGCTCGCCGCCGCACTCACCATGGTTCTGGCCGCCGCCCTCGCCGTGGGCGCCGCCTTCGGCATCGTCGCGCTGCTCGACGCGAGACCGGCCCAGCCGAACACGCCTCTGGTCACGTACGAGCAAGCGGGCCAAGGGAGTTGACCCGGTGGCCGCACGACGGGCACCCGCTCGGCCGGCGCCCGCTGAGCCGACGACGGCTCGATCGGCGCCCGCTCGGTCGGGGGCCGCGCGAGTGGCGCCTGCTCAGCTGTCGGCTGCGCGTCCGGCGGCCGCTGAGCCAGCGACGGCTCGACCGGCATCTGCTCAGCCGTCGACGGCTCGACCGACGCCTGCTCAGCCGTCGACGGCTCGATCGGCGCCCGCTCAGCCGGCGCCCGCTCGGTCGGGGGCCGCGCGAGTGGCGACTGCTCAGCCGTCGGCCGCGCGAGCGGCGGTCGCTCAGTCGGCAATCGCTCATCCGGCGACCGCACCACCGCCGACCGTGACCGCGCGTTCGGCGTGGCACGACGTGCCGCGTCTCCAGGTGCGGGAGTTCGCGGCGATCGCCATGGCCGAGGCGCCCGCGCTCGCCGAGGAGATCCTGCGGGAGATCCGTCGCGAGCACCCCCAACTGCCCCTGGTTCTCGACGACTCGGGCGAGCCCATGGCCCTGGTCGGGATCCGCCGTGCCATCGAGGTCTTCGTCCAGCACCTGGAGACCGCCGAGGGCCGCCCGACCGTACCCCCGGGCGTCTTCCAGGAGTTCGGGCGCGGCGAGGGCCTGCACGGCCGAAGCCTCGACTCGCTCCAGGCGATCTACCGGATGGGAGTGCGGCTCGCCTGGCGGCGGCTGGCCGAGATCGGGCAGCGGGTCGAGATCCCGCCGCCCGCGATGTACGCACTCGTCGACGCGGGCTACGAGTATCTGGACGGGCTTGTCGACCAGTCCGTGCGCGGGTATGCCGAGGCCGCCGCCCGGCAGGCGGGGGAGCGGCTGCGCCTCCAGAGGCGGCTCATGGAACTCCTCCTCGCCGAGCACCATCGCGGCGACCCGGCCGAGGCCCTCTCCGAACGCGCCGCCCGTATCGGCTGGCCGCTGCCCGACAAGGTCGCCGTGGGTGTCCTGCTCCGCCCGGCCCGCGAGGCCGTCGCCCCCGCTGTGGGGCAGGAGGTGCTGCTCGACATGGAGTACGACCAGCCGCGCATGGTCGTGCCCGAGCCGGATGCCGCCGGCCGGCCCGAGCTGCTGCACCGGGCGCTGACCGGCTGGGCCGGCGCGATCGGGCCCCCGGTGCCGCTGGCCGACGCGGTGAAGTCGGCGCGCTGGGCCGAGGCGGCCGTAGGGCTGATGGAGCGGGGGTTGTTGCCGGGCGGGGGCGTTCTGTACTGCACCGAGCACACCGAGGCGCTGGTGCTGCTTCAGCCGGAGGAACTGATCGACGATCTCGCGCTGCGGTGTCTCGCACCGCTGGAGCACTCCGGGCCGACGCATCGGCGGCGGCTCGCGGAGACCCTGCTGGCGTGGCTGGAGACGCGGGGCGGGGCGCCGGAGGTGGCCGCGCGGCTCGGTGTGCATCCGCAGACCGTGCGGTACCGGCTGCGGCAGATCCGCGAACTGTGGGGTGACGAGATCGATCACCCGGACCGCCGTTTCGAGCTCGAACTGGTGCTGCGCGCCCAGCGGTTGCGTGGTGAACTGGGCGATCCCAGGGCCGGTCGGTAGTCATCGGTAGTCACGTGGTCACGCGACCATTGCCCGTGCAACCCTCTATGGCTAGCCTGTGTTCGTTATCCCGATCGTCAGTTGAAATTTCGAACACGACACTTAGAAGGGGGCCGGTTGTGGGACGACTCGTACCTGCCGTGACCCGGGCTCTCGATATTCTCGAGCTCTTCCTCGACGGGGACGGGACGCTCTCCGCCCCCGACATCGTGCGCAAGCTGCAACTGCCGCGCACGACCGTGCACGAACTGGTCACCACCCTCGCCGCGCGGTCGTACATCGTGCCCGTGCCCGGACAACCGGGACGTTACCGGCTCGGAGTCCGTCCGTACCAGCTCGGGAGCCGATACGCCGAGCAGCTCGACCTCGCCGCCGAGGGGCAGCAGGTCGCCCGGTCCGTCGCCGAGACCTGCGACGAGACCGTGCACGTGGCCATCCTCGAAGGCACCGACGTGATCTACATCGCCAAGGTCGACTCCACGCACGCGGTGCGCATGGTGTCGGCGGCCGGCCGTCGGCTGCCCGCGCACTGCACGTCCGTGGGCAAGATGCTGCTGGCCTCGCTCCCCGAGCCGGAGCTGACCGCGCGCATCCCCGCCGACGCGTCGCTGGTCGCGATGACGCCCAACAGCATCGTCGAGCCGGGCGCCCTGCGGGAGGCTCTCGTCGAGATCCGGTCGCGGGGCGTCGCGGTCGAGAGCCGTGAGTCGAATCCGGACGTGTCGTGTGTCGCGGCGCCGGTCCGGGACCGTACCGGGCAGGTCGTCGCCGCGCTCTCCATCTCCGTTCCCATGATCCGGTGGAGCGACGAGCGCCGGGTCGAGCTGGAGCAGCTCGCCGCGAAGGGCGCGGCCGAACTGTCGGAACGACTCGGGCACAGGAGCGTGGGATGACGTACGAGGTGGCGGTACGGGCCGAGGCGACGCTGGGCGAGGGGCCGACGTGGGACGCGGCGGCGGGGCGGCTGATCTGGATCGACATCCTCGGGTCCCGGGTGCACACGTACGACCCCTCGTCGGGGCGTCGGACGGTTCGGGTGACCGACCAGCATGTGGGGGCCGCCAAGCCCCGGGTCGGTGGGGGGCTCGTTCTCAATCTCCGGGACGGGATCGGGCTTCTCGATCCCGACGGGGAGTTCCGGTGGCTGCATCGGGAGCCGGTCGCCGGGCGGCGGGCCAACGACGCGGCCGTCGCGCCCGACGGGGCGTTGTGGGCGGGGACGATGCGGTACGACGAGGCGGCGTGCGGGGGGACGTTGTCCCGGGTCGCCGGGGACGGCTCCGTGCAGCTGGTTCTCGATGACGTCGCGGTGAGCAACGGCACGGGGTGGAGTCCTGATGGGCGGTTGATGTACTACATCGACTCGCCCACTCGTCGGATCGATGTGTTCGAGTACGCGGACGGGCGGGTGTCGAAGCGGCGGCGGTTCGCTGAGGTCGAGGACGGCGCCGGGTATCCCGATGGGCTCACCGTCGATGCGGATGGGTGTGTGTGGGTGGCGTTGTGGGGTGGGGGTGCGGTGCGGAGGTATACGCCGGACGGGGAGTTGGAGCGGGTTGTCTCGTTGCCGGCGTCGTTGGTCACCGCGTGTGCGTTCGGGGGTGCGGATCTGACTGACTTGTACGTTACGACTGCTCGGGTGGGGCTCGACTCGCCGCATCCTGTTGCTGGTTCGCTGTTGGTTGTGCCGGGGGCGGGGAAGGGGTTGGCGCAACCTGCATTTGGGGGCTGAGAGTTGAGTTTTGGGCGCGGGTCCGTTGTGGCTGGTCGCGCAGTTCCCCGCGCCCCTGGGGTGCTTCAGTCGCCCGTGCTGTCCAGCTCGGCCAGCGTCTTTCTTTCCGCCGGTGTTGCCGTTAGGCGGGAGTTAGCCAGTGCCCTTGCCAGCTCGACCAAGCCCCCCGTGTCGGAGACCTCGGTGGCGTAAAGGCGGTACGTGCTCGGGGTGTTGAAGGGCTGCTCTTGGGCGGTGGCTCGGCGGGCCGCGTCGGCGACCATCGCTGCCTCGGCTATCACCCGGGCCTCGTGGGGGGAGCGGCCCTCGTGGAGGGCGGCGTCGCGGGTGCGTTCGCGGAGGCTGTCGTCGAAGTAGGGGGTGAGGGCCAACAGGCCGTCGTGGATGGAGACTTCACGCCAGTGCAGGCGCATCCGGGGGAGTTGGCGGAGGGCGCTGGGCGGCTTGGGGGCGATGGACGCGAAGCGGACCTCCGACCACAACGGGCCCAGCCCGCGCAGGTCGTTGAGGTCGCGCCAGTGGGCGCGGGCCATGGGCAGCAGCCTCGGCAGGGCGAAGCCGGCGGAGCAGGTCAGGGCGGCCAGCGAGGCCATCGGCGGGGCGACACCGGTGGACAGGAAGTCCAGGTCGTGACCGGACCAACGGGCCACCAGCGCCGCGTACTTGACGAACTGGAAGCCGACCACGTCCAGCAGTGTGCCCAGGAGGATCAGCTGAAGGCCGGTCCTGAGCAGGCCGGTCACCTCGCGGGCCCAGGTGACGCACACGGTGCACAGCGCCAGGGTGGCCGCGCTGTGCCCGAGCAGGTAGAGCACGATCATCTCGCCCATGTACGGCGTGTTGGCGTAGTACGTGTCGAGGTCGGTGAGCCGCTCGGTGTTCGGGTCGGCCAGTGTGAACAGCACGACGATGGCCACGATCAGCGCGCCGTAGGCGGCCATGCTGCGCAGGACCATGCGGCGGATCCGGGCGGGGGAGCCGCCCCGCCAGTGGATCAGCAGGACGAGCAGGGAGCAGCTGTACGCGGAGAGCATGCCGTAGGTCAGCGGGGCGCCGAAGTTGGGGATGCCGGTGAGACGGTTGACCGTGCCCAGGGTCAGCGGTGCCGAGCAGACGAGGGCCAGGGAGCCGAGGACGATCGCCGCGCAGGTGGACACGGTCAGCGGGTCGCGCGGGATCCGCCAGGGGCGGCGCAGCAGGACGGTGCAGGACAGCCCGAAGACGGCGGCGGCGAGGTACACCATGACGCTCATGCCCGGGTGCTCCCTTCCGTCGTGCCGGCGCGGACCCGGGCGGCGGCGACCAGCGGGGACCGGGTCAGCGCGTCGGCGATGTGCACGAGGAGGGCGGTGCCGGGGGCCCGGTCGGGGAGGCGGCCCGGTTCGTCGGCGGGCGTGAGGCGCGGGTCGCCGTCGCGTTCCTCGACGGCACGGCCGCGCTCCTCGGCCACGGCCGCCGCGACGACCGCCGCCCACGCGGTCGCCTCGGCCCGCTCAGGGTCGCCGGTGGTCTGTGCCGCCGCCTCCAACGTCCTTTCGTACAGGGCCCGGTCGAAGAACGCGTCCAGGTGACCGAGCGCGTTGTGGATGCTCGTCTGCCGCCAGACCAGCCGGGTCGCGGGGGAGGACCAGCGCGGCCGGGGCAGCCGTAGCGCGCGGCGGGTGAGGAGTTCGGCCAGCTCGTGTTCCAGCGGTTCGAGACCGGCGTACGTCCGCCGGGCCTGCCGCCACTGGGTCAGCCGGGGTCCGGTCAGCGGGATCAGGACGCCGACGACGGTCAGGACCGCGCCCAGTCCGGCGGCGACCGGCGAGACGGTCGTACCGAGTTCCGTCCAGTCCCGGCCGCACCAACGGGCGATCACCGCCGCGAACTTGGTGAGGCTGTACCCGGCGCCGCACAGCGAGCCGACGCCCAGCGTGATCAGTCCCGCGCGGAGCCAGCCGTGCACCTCCCGCGCCCAGCGCAGCGCCGACACCGCGGTGACACTGACGGCGGCGAGATGCCCGGCCAGGTACAGCACGATCATCTCGGCGATGAACGGCGTGGTCGCGTAGTAGGTGTCCAGGTCGGTGCGGCGCTCCACGGGGGTGCGGCCCAGCGCGAACGTCACGGCGATGCCGACGACGATGATGGTGTACGCCACGATCCAGCGGCGGGCGGTGCGGTGGACGTGCGGTCCGCCCCGCCAGTAGACGATCAGGACCTGCGAGGACGCGCCGTACGCGGTGACCGACGCGTAGGTCAGCGGCGCGGCGAGGTTCGGGATGCCGCTGAGGTGGTTGATCGCGCCGACGGTGGGCGGCGCCCCGAGGAAGAAGCAGGCCCCGGCCAGGCCGAGGAGCACGCAGATCACCCGGAGATAGGGGTCGTGCCAGTGGCGTATCAGGTCCGGGGTCTTCACCAGCACGCCCAGCCACAGGAGGCCGCAGCTGAGATAGTCGATCAGGCTGCTCATTTTCTGGTCCCGCGGTAGTTGAGGGCGGCACCGATGCGCCCGGCGACACCCTGCTGTGTGCCGTCGTCGGCCACTGCGGAGCCGGGCGCGGAGTCCGTTCCGGACGTGGACTCGGCCGCGGCCTCCAGCCAGGGTCGCAGCCGTCCGCTCATCAACATGCCGAACCTGTCCGCCTCTTGTTCGTCGGCGAGGCTGAAGTCGGTACGGGCGGCGACGGGCCGGGGGTCGCCGTCGGCGGTCGGTCCGGGCGCGGGGGCGGCGGTGCGCTGGTGCATGTGCCACACCTCGTGGCAGAAGATCACGATCTGGTGCCAGGCGGCGGCCCGCTTGTCGATGACGACGACGTCGTAGGTGTCGCCCTCCAGCCACAGTCCGCTGGCCGTGTGCGGCGGGAACACCTCGCGGCGGACGACCACTTCACGTCCCCGCCAGCGCGTGACGGAGTCGACCAGCGCGTCGAACAGGGCCTCGGGGTCGGCCGGGACCGGGACGCGCATCGGATCGATGAGGGCACCGGCGAACCGGCGCATCTCCTTCTTCGTGCGCACCGCTGCAATATGCCAGGACATACGCCGACTCAGCCACCTCACCGTCGCCGCGGAAACGGGGGCGCTGCCGCGGCGGTCTCCCGGAGATGACCGAGCAGGAAGCCGTGCGAGAGGCCGATGGTGGCGCCGGGCTTCAACGCCCCGAAGATCTGCTCGTGGTGGGCGGCGAGGGCCGCGTCCGCGATCNG
>NZ_JBLTJC010000445.1:0-7749 GCF_048158785.1 Streptomyces colwelliae
GTCGGTGGAGGCGGAGTAGGGGGAAGGGGCAGGTCCGGTACCTGTTCCGCCACCCCGTACACCCGATACGGGTAGAGGGCCGCGTCCGCGCCGTACCCCGTCTCGATCGGCTCGATGCTGCACCTGACCACGCGTCCGTCGGGGACCGCCGCCCAGTACGCGCTCGGCGGGAAGGACTCCGCGGGGTGGAGGACCGAACTCCCCGTCCTGGCCGCGATACCGCGGGCGAGGTCCGCCTCCGTGAGGTCGCCGGCGGCGGATTCGGTGACGCTGATGTCGAGGGAGAGCGCCAGGTCGCCCGGCGGCAGCGGGCAGTAGGTGCAGAGCACCGGGGCCTCCCAGTCACGGCCTTCCTGGTCCTCGTCCTGGTGCGCCACGTCGACCGCGTCGTCGGGCAGGTCCAGCAAGTCGGCCAGGGCATGCCGGAGTTGGGCGGGGCTCCGCTCCGCCACGACGAAGAGGTTCGCGAGCAGCAACGTCATCCGCGCTGTCCGGGCCGAGGAACAGCCGGCGGGGTCACGACGGCAGTCTTCCCTCAACCGCCAGCCGGGCGAGGGCCTCGCGGCTGCGGGGTACGGTGCCGTGCCAGTTCAGCATCGCGACCGCCTGGTCGGGGACGAACCCGAACCGGGTGTACCGCTCGGCGAGTTCCATCGCCCACGGGGTGACGAGGGTGTCGTCGTCGACGCACATGCCGAGCCAGGTGAAGACCTCGCCGGCGATCCAGCCGCTGATCCACGTCACCCAGCGCTGGGCGAAGCGCGCGGCCTCCTCGCTGTCCGGGTCCTCGGGTACGCCGGGGATGTTGAGCAGGGCGCACTCGCGGGTCGCCTCGGTCATCCGTTCCTCGGTGACCAGGCCGGCATACGGCATCAACTCCCGCATGACCTGCCGGACTTCGAGCCAGGCGGGCGGTTCCTCGTCCTCGTCACCGGTCCAGTCCGGGTCGGGGACCGGGTCGGATACGGGGGCCGTGGGTGCGCAGGCCTCAAGGATCGCGCGGGCCCGGTCGATGGTGTCGGCGGTTTCCGGGAGTTCGGCGGGCCATTGGAAGCCGGCGCCCCAGCTGTGGGGAAGTTCCCGTACGGCGGGGGGAAGCAGGGGGCGCTCTCCCCGCACCGGTCGCCGCGCACGGGCTTCGTAGCCGGGGCGGCGCAGCCACACCAGGGCGTCCCGCGCCTGTGAGCGGCTCTCCTCGCTCGCTCTGTCGTCCTGTACGAGGCGAAGCAGGGCCTGCTCGCCGTGGGGTGTGCCGAGGGCATGCAGCAGGTTCACCGCGTCGCGGGAGGCGAGCCCGTTCTCGACGCAGCGCTCGGCTGCCGCCGCGACACCTCCTTCGTCGTACGGCTTCTGCTGGAGCCAGCGCAGCACGTCATGGGCCCAGCCCGCGAGCGCCTGATCGGTCAACACCCCGACAATCAGGTCCAGTTGATCATCCAGCCACCAGCTCGGCACCGACGGTCGCGCTGTGCCCGCCCACTCCCGCAGTACCTCGGCGACGCCCTCGCGGGTGAACCGGTCGGCCGTCGGCATGACCTGGGCCAGCCGGTACCCGGCCTCGTGACGGATCCGGTCGAAGAGTTCCCAGGACTCGTCGCTCCAGACGCGCGGCACGGGCGACTCCGGCGGCCCCGGCGGCCCCGGCGGCCCGGAGAGCGCGGCCGCCAGCGCCTCAAGGGCGGATCGCTCGGTCGCCTCCGTATGCGCCAGTTCCTCCAGTGCCGCCTTCCGTTCCCAGGTCAGGTCGTTCCACGGTGAGGGGAGCCGCCGCATGTCCGCGGGCAGCAGGTGATGCGCGGTCACTGTCCAGCCGCTCCGTTCCTCTGATCGTCCGCTCGTCCGCTCCACGTCAGGAAACACC
The DNA here is from genome assembly GCF_048158785.1 of Streptomyces colwelliae. Lineage (NCBI taxonomy): Bacteria > Bacillati > Actinomycetota > Actinomycetes > Kitasatosporales > Streptomycetaceae > Streptomyces > Streptomyces colwelliae. Next base: position 1,862 of record NZ_JBLTJC010000445.1, read on the forward strand.
CAGATACCGCATGGCGGTCTTCGGGTCCTTCATCTTGCCCGAGTCCCGTGCCGCCTGCCGCTCGGCCGGAGTCTTCCTGCTCCATGCGTCGTTCATCGCTCTGAGCTGCTGCGACGAGATGTCCTGGCCGGCGACGCGCAGGTCGAGACCGTTCTCGGCGAGGGTCTGCGCGGGTGTTCCGTCCGGGACGGTGCCGGTCTTCTTGTCCTTCTGGAAACCGTCGAACACCTTGTCCCAGCCGTCCTGCGTCTCGATCTCGTAGCGGGCTTTCCGACCGGGGTCGGCCTTCTGCCAATCGGCCAGTTTCTGCGCCTGGGCACGGATCGAGGCCTGGGTGGCGGCCTGTCCCGTGTTCTTGACCTCCACGACGTTGAGGGTGCCGTCCTTGCCCTTGTAGACCACGTCGGCGTCGTCGATACCGCTGAGATCGGCGGTGGTGCCGTCACCCATGTCCACGGTCTGGCGACCCTTCTTCAGGCCGACGCCGGCGTAGACCTTGGTGCCCTCGGCGGCATCGTCCGCGGCCCGCGTCGCGGCCTTGACCTCGGCCATGGCCTCAGCCAGCTGGTAGCGGTTGCCGGCCCTGAGCACGGGGCCGCCGAGCGAACCGCGGCTCTGGCTGTCGATGGTCGTGTTCTTCAGCATGTCCGCCAAGTCCTTGAGGGACTGGGTCAGTTCGACCTTCCCGATCTCCCCCTTGCTCAGGTCCGGGTTGTCCTTGGCCTTGGCGACGAGGTCGTCGATCTTCTTCTCGTCGAGCGTGAACCGCTCGTTCCTGGGCGTCTTCTGCTTGTCCCTGGCGTCCGTGATCGCCTTCTTCGCCTCGTCCGCGGCGTGCTTCAGGTCGGCCGCGCGAGCCGCCGCGTCGGCCTCATCCGCCTGCTTGCGGGCGTCCTCCGCCTCCTTCTTGGCGTCTTCGTCGCAGCCGTCCTCGGCGAGGACGACGTACGGGGAACCGCCGGCAGCCAGGACCGTGGAGCCCGTGCCGGGATCGCCAGTGAGGGTGCCGGATGTGTCGGGGCCATTGCCGTCGTACGGGATACGACGGTTGGGCGCGCCGATCGTGCAGCCGGTCTTCTCGGCCTTCTTCTCCGCTTCCTCGGCGGCGTCGTCGGCTTCCTTGGCGGCCTTCTCGGCGCCCGCCGCGTCACCGGCCTTGGCCGCCTTCTTGGCGTCATCCGCGGCCTTGGCCGCCTTCTCGGCGAGTTCGCCGAGCTTCCCCAGCTTGCCGATCTTGCCGAGGTCGCCGACCTTCTCGACGATCTTCGCGCCGTCGTAGCCCGGGATGAAGAGGGAACCGACGTTCCAGAGGACGTGGGTGACGGCGCGGGTCTTGTCGCCGTTGTTCCAGTCCTTGGCGACGTCGTCGCCGATGAACACGTCGTAGAGAACCGTGCCGCCGGTCTTGACGGAAGCACCGGCCCAGTCCCACAGGGCGCCCCCGTAATCGCCGTCGGACCACTTCTTGCCGGCATCCTTGGAGTTCTCCGACCAGTCGTCGCCGAGCTGTTTGCCGTAGTCGCCGATGCCCTTCAGGGTGTCCATCGGGTGGCGGACCATGTCGTAGATGCCGGTGAGGTCGCCCCAGACGCCGTCGACGAAGAGGCCCTGGCCTACTTGTTTGACCTGGTTGCCGGCGCAGCCGAAGAAGGCGCCGACGCCGGAGAAGCAGCCGTCGTCCTTCTTGTCGTCCTTGTCGTCGGCGGGGGCGGGCTTCTTGTCGTCGGTCTGGTCCGGGTCGGTGGTGGTGGTCGTGCCGGTGCCGGTGCCAGTGCCACCTGTGGTGCCGGTGCCGCCTGAAGTCCCGCCGTTGCCATTGCCGTTGTTGTCGCCATTGTTGTCGGCGTTGTTGTCGCCAGCGGCTGTGTCCGTGTCGCCGTCCGTCGAAGCGGGGCAGGCCATGCCGGTGACCTTGCAGACCTCCGACTGGATGCCGGTGAAGATCTGGGTACCGAGGCCGCTGACGAGCAGGGCTGTGATGATCGCCGCGACGATCGCGATGAACCCGGCGTACTCGACCGCCGTCTGCCCCTCGTCCCGGCGCCAACGGATCAGCCGGGACAGGGAGAACGGCCGGCGCTCCACGCGGTCCAGTTCCGCGAGCCCGTACCACTGACGGCTTTCGGGGCGGGACAGGAAGAACAGGATGAGGATGGGGAGGAGTAGTTGCAGCCCTCCGCGGGCGAACCCTGAGACGAGGTTGACGACCCCGCCGAGGATCAACCAGCCCTGTACGGCGACGAGTCCACGCCGGACGCGGGTCCCGCCCTCCCAACTCCGCCGGGCGAGCCACCAGCCGAGGACGCCGGGTGCGGCGGCGTACGCGACGAGGGCGATCACCTGTCCGTCGAGGGCGTCGTACGCCCCGGCCGTCATCAGCAGACCGAGCCCGCCGACGAGGGTGATGGCAAAGAGGGTGTGCACCAACACCAGAGCGGTGGCGAGCGGCACGGGCATGTCCTGACGCCCGGTCAACCCACCTTGCCCGCCTGGCACTTCCGGCACTCCTCCGATCGAGGCCATGGTGTCTCCCCCGTCCCCCGACGTCGCTCACAGCGCGACAAGACCTTGCAGAGGTTCCAGAGGTTAGGGACGGGGCGGGTGCCCGAGATGGGCCCGTGGGCCCAAATCGGTACCCAAGTCCTGAGTGGGCCTCAGCTCTCCGTGCGCGGGAACGTCACCTCGACCCTTCGGTTCTTCTTGCGGCCGGCCTCCGTGGAGTTGTCGGCGATCGGGTACTGCTCGCCGTAGCCGCGTACCTCGAAGGTGATGTTCGGGCTGTTCAGGTCCGCGTCCAGGACTGCCTGTACGGCGTCGGCGCGCTGCTTGGACAGGACGTCGCCGTGTGCGGACGAGCCGAGGTTGTCCGTGAAGCCGAAGACGCGGACCGTCGAGGCGTTCTGCTTCTTGATCTCCTCGGCGATCGCGTCGATACGGGACTTCGCCTCGGCGCTCAGCTTGGAACTGTCCTTGCTGAAGAGGACCTCGGCCTGGAGGGCGAAGGTCACGTCCGAGTTGGTGTCCTCACGGCGTTCCTCACCGCCCTGGTCCTCCACGACGGACTTGATGTCCAGGACCTTGGGGTCGGAGAGCGTCGCGCCCTCGGGGAGTTTCAGGTCCGGGTCGTTCGGGTCGACCTTCACCGGGGCGGAGGCCGAGGCCTCGGTGCCCGGTGGGACGCTCGGGCTCGGGGTGTCGTCGGCGTGCGCCGCCACCGCGCCGACGATGTTCGCGGCGACCATGATCGTGGCGGCGGTCACGACCAGGGCGAGACGGGGAGTGGTGGTCACGGCCGCCTCATCCGGAGATCTTGATCGTGCCGACGGGGAACGTCGGTAGTTCGAAGGAGACTTCGGTGGTGGTCGACGGGGGCGCCGGGAACTGCATGAAGACGGCCACCGTGCCGCCCGCCTTGATCGTCGTGAGGCCTGTCGTGGTGAGCGGCCGGCCGTCCGTGTCCCGCAGCACGTAGTAGCGCTTCTTGCCCTTGGAGTCCACGAGGGTGGCCCCGCCGAGCGACGTACCGTGCTGGAGGATCTCGGTCTCGTCGCCACGCAGGGCCGAGGGAATCACGAGCATTTTGTCACCGTCGTTCTTCAGGACCCCGTTCACGGTGACGAACCCGCCCGAGTCCCTGTCGGCAGAGGTGATTTGGAGGAGCAGTCCGTCGGTCCCGGTGAGTTCGGCCAAAGGCGTCTCCGACTGCCCTTCCTGAGCACTCGGATCGGATCCGCCGCTCTTGGAGGCCGACGCCGACGTGTCCGGCTTCTTGTTGTCGTCGCCGCCACTCCCGCAGCCGGCCACACCGAGGGCCAGACCGGCCGCGACGGCCATGGCGACCATCCCCCTGCGGGCCGTCGAAGTGAACCGAATGCTCATGACTCTGCTTCCCTCATCACTCGTCGTTCGCTTGTCAGTCGGCCAGGTGGACGTCGAAGAGGTCCTCGGGTCCCGGTAGATCGGTGAGATCCGTCGGATCGAGGTCCCAGTCCTTGTCCTTGCAGGTGAGCTTCGGCAGCACGTCGTCTCCGGCGCCCTCGCCGGGGAGTTGGAACGTGCAGAGCGGCTCGATCACGGCGGTGGCATGAGCCTTCGAGTACGTGCTCTCCGTGCCGGGGACGATCGAATCACCGACCGATTTGTCCGTCTCGACAGCGACCGTGTACTGCGGGGGGAGTCCCGTAGGCGGTGAACAACTGGTCAGGTGGGCGTCGTTCTGCCCCGCGAGCTCATCGGCACGCCCACATCCGTCGACGAGTCCCGCCACGTTGCCGTCGAAGATCTCCTGCCACTTGGTCGGGTCGAGTACGTTCTCCACCCACTTGCCCGCGAGTTGGTCCCGGGTGTCCTGGGCCGCCGCGAGCGCTGCCGCGTCCGCGGCCGTCTGGGCGCCGCCCCGGTTCACTGCGGCCTGGCCGACCGCGACGTAGGCGAACGCGAGAAAGAGCAGACCCGCCACCACCGTGATGTAGATGGGGAAGGCCTGCCCTGCGTCGCTGCGCCTACGGGGCGGCATCAGCCGCCGGTGACCTCGGAAATCTTGTTGGTGATCGCGTCGAGAATCGTCGAACCGATGCTCGTACCCGTGATCGCCAGCACGATCGCGACCACCACAGCGATGATGCCCAGGTACTCCACCGCGGTCTGGCCCTTGTCGCTGCGGGCGGCGCGGGCCTGAAGGTACGTCACGGTGGTGTTGATCCAGTTGCTCATGGTGTTCCCCTCCGAGAGACTCGATCCCGGCTTCCTCGTCGCCGGTGCCGCTTTCGACATGAGAACGGTATGCCCGAACTACAGGTACGCCAGAGGGCCCCAGGGCCCAAAATCGGGCCCAATCGGAGTCCCGGCCTTCGCACTGGGCCCGCCCGTCACCGAACCGGGGCCGTAGGCCCGGCAGTTGGGTCCTCCGTCGCGGCATCGCGAGTCACCCCAGCCCTCGGGCCGAACCCGGCGCCGTACCAAGCCACTTGGCCGCGGCCTCGGAACGGCTGGTGCTGTGGAGCTTGGCGAAGATGCGGTTGATGTGGTTCTTGACGGTCTTCTCGGAGATGAAGCAGGTGGCGGCGATCTGCTGGTTGGTCATGCCGGACGCGATGTGGTCCATGATCTCCGCCTCCCTCGCGCTCAGTTGGAACCGTGACCTGTCCAAGGATGACTGTCTCATAGGTGATTGCAGTTGCGAAAGGCTTTGTGGCGAATTTGACCGGGAGTTAGGCCCTGAAGGGATTGTTCCGTTTGCAGCTGCACCTATTTGAGACTCGTACGAGCCCAGGCCCTCGGGCAGGGACGCGGTCGTCCGGGCCGCCTGTTCCTGTCGTAGCTGTGCCAGCAGTGCGCCCGCCGCCGATGGCGTGAAATGGGCCCTGCCCTGCCTGATGTCCCTTACGGCGGCGACCAGTTCGTCCGCCGTGAACTCGCCGTGGACCAGATAGCCGCCCGCCCCGCGCCGCAGCGCCTCCTGGACGATCTCCGACTCCCTGCTGTACGTGAGCATCACGACCGGCGCGATCCGCACCAGGTACGGCAGCGCCGAGATGCCGTCCACGCCCGGCATGCGGACGTCCAGGAGGACCACGTCGGGGCGGTGGAAGTGGGCCGCCTCGTAGGCCTCACGGCCGTCCGCCGCCTCCGCCACGACCGTGATGTCCGCGCGGCCCGACAACAGGGCCGTCAGGCCCGCCCGGACCACCGGGTTGTCGTCGGCCACGACGACCCTGAGGGACGAAGTCGGGGCCGGTGGAGGGAAGTTGGGGAAGGGGTTCGGTGGCGGCTGGGCCTCAGCCCTCAACTGCTCAAGGAACGACTGGACGATCACGTTGACCATATGGCCATGCAGACCAGTGGTGTTTGCGAGAAGAAGCTCGTCCATCATGTCGTTCAGCCAGTCG
>NZ_JBLTJC010000446.1:0-7702 GCF_048158785.1 Streptomyces colwelliae
GTCCGGAGTCGGCTCGCTGGGGGTGTCTGTCGGCTGAGGACGGAATGGGCGGAGTGTTCGGGAGGTTGCCCGTCCATGACCCTCACGAACGACGCCGCTGACGGGCGCACGATCACCAACCCGCCCGCGCTGCACGACCCCACCCCCTTCGGGTACAGCCATGCCGTGTCGGCACCCGGTGAACTCGTCTTCATCGCCGGCCAGTACGCCTCCGACGAGACGGGCGCACCGGTACCGGGCGACTTCGCGGCGCAGGTGGAGGTGGCGTTCGCCCGACTGCGGTCGGCGCTGGCGGGAGTGGGCCTCGGCTACGAACACGTGGTCCGCCTGGGCACGTTCATCGTCGACCACGACCTCACCAAGCTGGAAACCCTGGGCAAGGCTCTGCACACCCACTTCGGCGACCGCCTGCCGGCCCAGACCCTCAGCGGGGTCGCGTCCCTCGCGCTGCCGGGGATGCTGTTCGAGGTGGACGCGGTGGCCGTACGCCCCTGACCGGCGGTGACGCCGGGCAGGGGCCGTTGACGCACTGGGGCTCCGGTCAGCCGTCGGACTCCGGCGACGGGAGGTAGGCGCCCGGTACGTCGTCCGGTGCGTAGATCTTGCTGTCGCCGGGGTACGGCTCGGTCCAGTTGTGGGTCTGGTACCAGGTGTAGCGGTTCATCTGGGTGGGGTTGGCGTAGTCGGGCACGGCGTGCGGGCCGGTCAGCCGCTGGTGGGACGCCCAGGTCTTCCACTGGGCCGCGAGCGCCTTCTCGGCCGCCGGTACCGACACGGACGTGGGCGCGGCTGCGGCCTTGGTGTCCTGGGCCGCCGGGGTGTCCGAGCCGCAGGACGGCTGGGGGCTCACGCCGAGGGTCAGCGAGGTCCGGTTGGGAACCGCCGTGAACGGGGTGTCGTCGGCCTTGTTCGTGAACGCCCCGTACATCGGGGTGGCCGCGCTGTCGAGCTGGTTCATCGGGTGGATGCCGAGGATCTGCTCGATCGTGCGGACCATGGTGATCTGCGAGTAGTAGTGGTCGTCGACCGTGCTGTGGTTGGCGTAGGGGCTGATGACCTGGACCGGGGCGCGGTGGCCGTCGACGTGGTCGAGGCCGGCCTGGGAGTCGTCCTCGACGACGAAGATCGCCGAGTCCTTCCAGTACGAGCTGTGGGTGATCTTGTCGACCATCCGGCCGACCGCGAGGTCGTTGTCGGCGACCTCGGCCGCCGCGTTGGCCGGGCCGCCGGTGTGGTCGTTGGAGAACCAGAACATGTTCAGGTTCGCCGGGCCGCTCTTCTCGAAGTCCTGCTGCCAGATCTGCTCTTTGTAGATGTCCGGGACGTCGAGGTCGAACAGCGGGAACCCTTGCACCGACACGTCGTTGAGGGAGGGGATCGCCGAACCCGTCTTGATGGGGTAGGCGGTCCCGGCCCCCGTCGCGGCCATGTTCTTGCTGTCGCAGTACAGGTTCTGCCAGGTCGCGCCGGCCGGCTTGGTCTCCAGCGACTGGAACTCGCCGAAGTCCTTGACGGACTTGCCGGCCGCCTGCGCGCCCGTCCAGATGAACCCGCTCTTCTGGTGGCCGAGGACGTCGTTCTCGGTGTCGTAGCTGCGCGTGTACTCGCCCGCCGAGGACTCCGTGTACTCCGGATTGTCCGACTGCATCAGCCAGTTGTGGCCCTCGGCGGAGTTGGTGCCGATGTCGTAGAAGTTGTCGTAGAGCCCGAACTGCTCGGCCAGCGCGTGCTGGTTGGGCGTCACGTTCGCGCCGAACTGGGTGAGCGAGGCGTTGCCGTTGCCCTGCGGGATGTCACCGAAGACCTGGTCGTAGGTGCGGTTCTCCTTGACGAGCAGGAAGACGTGCTTGATCGTCGAGGGGTCGCCGAGCCGGGCGGGGACCGGGACGGCCTTCGTGTGGCTCTTGCCCGTGGCCGTCTTCACCGATCCGGCCGTCCAGCCGTTCTGCTTGAAGACCTTGGCCGTCTGTGACCTGACGACGAGGTCGCTGGGCAGCGTGAACTGCGTCAGGCTCGACGTCGTGTCGTGGGTGCCGTGGCCGGCGGCGTCGGGGCGGAGCGCGTCGATGCCACGGGTGTTGGAGACGACGACCTGCTTGCCGATGGCCGTGATCCCCGAGGGGAAGTAGTCGGTAGGGAGCAGGCCGACGTAACGGGCGGGCTGCTGCGGGGAGTTGTAGCGGTAGACGGCGACCGCGTTGGCGCGGCCGAGCGTCACCAGCAGCCGGCCGTCGTCGGTGAGCGTCACCGCGTTCGGCTCGTAGCCGACGGACGCCTCCGGCCACGGCTGGGTGGCGATGGTCTGGACGACCTTGCCCTTACGGGTGTCGATGACCGACACGCTGTTGTCGGCGGTGTTGGTGACGAACACCGCGCCCTTCTTGGCGTACACGGCGGTCGGGTGCAGTCCTACGGCGATGGTGCCGACGGCGGCGGAAGGGTCGGCGGTGTCGATGACGCTGACGGTGCCGGTGGTGCTGGCGCCCGTCTTGGGGTTGGCCGGCACGTCGGTGCCGTAGGAGTTGATGGTGGTGTCGCCGGCCTTCGCCGGGCGCCCGCCCTCGTTGCTGACGTACAACGTGCCGCCGACCAGGGCGATGCCGCGCGGTGCGGTGCCAACTGTCCAGCTCTGCTTGACGGTTCCGGTCGCCGCGTCGATGGCGACGACCTTGTTCTGGCCGTTGACCGCGGAGTACACGGTGGAGCCGTCGGCGGAGAACACGGCCGCGCCCACGAGGGCCTGCTTGGTGCCGTCGGCCGCGATCGGGACTGCCGTGGGGCTGGCGAGGGTGCCGTCGGCGTTGACGGTGAACCTGGTGTAGCCGTTGGCCTGTCCCAGCCACAGCTGCTTGCCGTCGGGCGAGTAGGTCGGACCTTCCTGGCCCACCGCACCGCTACTGATGCGCAGGTCGTCCGCGGTGCTGGTGCCGATCTTCTGCTTGATCTGACCGGTAGCCAGGTCCATGACCACCAGAGACGCGTCGCCGTCGGCGACCGAGGCCGCGAGACGGGTGCCGTCCGGGCTGACCGTCGACGACATGATCTTGCCGTCGTTGATGACGGTGCGGCTGCCGTACGGCTTGATGTACTGGTCACTGGAGATGACCTGGCCGTTGGCGGTGGTCTGGCCGACCTGCTGGGTGCCGAACTGGTACGTAGAGGCGACCGCCGTGCCCGTGACACCGAGGGCGACGGCGATACCCGTCGTCACCAGCAGTGCCCGGCGGCCGACGTGTCTGCCGAAGAGGTTGACCTGTTTCTTCTCGCTGATCCGACGCTGGCGAACTACCTGCACGGAACTGTTCCCTTCAGTGGGTGTCGAGCAGCTCGACGTTGCCGTCGAACTGCCACAGCGGATTCGGGGCGTCACCGGTCGAAGTCCGTACCAGGAAGTAGCCGTTGACTTCCTTGGGACCGTCGCCGTCCGCCACGAACCGCCCGTCCGAGGTGATGTCGAGCTGGTAGATCGCCGTCCCCGTGACAGCAACGCCGGGGAGATGCCAGCTCACGACGCAACGCCAGTCGTTGCCCGCGCCCTCCTTGGCGGCCTGGCCGTCGCTCTTGGTGCACGCCGCCGAGGTCCGCAACTGGGCCTCGGTGACGGCGGGCCGGTGGAGCTGCCGCGTCTGGAGGCGGTAGAGGTGGGCGAAGACGGTGGCGAGGGACTTCTGCACCTTGCCCTGCTCGATCCCGGAGCCGGTCGACGGCGTCGCCACGGCGACCACCCCCACGGTGACGGCGGTCAGCGCGGCCAGCGGCAGCAGCCCTACGGTGATCGCGCGGCGCCCTGAGCCGTCGTAGGCCGGGTTGGTGAAGTCCCGCCGTACGAACAGGAGATGGGCCAGCGCGGTGGCGAGTACGGCCCACGCGAGGCTCACCGCGACGGCGATCAGGAGCGGGGTGAGCTGGGCCGGGCTGGTGAACAGGCCGTTCCAGGCGATGAAGGCGTAGCCGGGCAGGGCGAGGCGCACGGCGACGGGCAGCGGCAGCATCTGGGCGACCTGCATCGCGAGCGCGACCAGCACGGGCAGCAGCAGCCCCATCGAGGACCGCCCCAGCGCGACCGACCCGAGGAGCCCGATCGCGGCCAGCGCCAGGGTCGGGGCAAGGGCACAGAGCCAGGCGAGCAGGACCCGGCCGGCCGCGTCCCCGGGCGCCAGCAGATGCCCGTCCAGTCCCACCAACGGCTGGTTGCCGACCGCCACGAGCCCGCCGGCCGTACTGGAGGCGGCCAGCCCCGCCACGAGCACCAGGATGACGGTGAGACTGGCCAGCGACTTCGCCACGAAGATCCGCGCGGGCGAGCGGACAGCGACCAGCAGATGCCGCCAGGTGCCGAGCCGGTCCTCGGCGGCGAACACGTCACCGGCGACGAGCGATGTCAGCAGCGGGAGCGCCCAACTGCCCGCGAAACCAAGCATGACCAACGGCCCGGCCCACCCCGTGGCGTGCATCCAGCGGCCGAAGAGAGTGTCGGAGGGGAGGGTGCTCTGCCCGCTCACCCCGGCGACGAAGAGCGCGGGCGCGACCCAGCAGGCGAGGACCAGCAGCCGGATCCGCCACTGCGAGACCAGCTTGACGAGTTCGAAGCGGTAGGCGCGCGCGACAGAGACGCGGCGGGATACGGCGACGGTTTCGACGACGGCGGTCACGGTCATCGGCCGCCCTCCTGCTGCTGTTCCTGCTGCTGTTCCTGCTGTTGCTGCTCCTGCTCCTGATCGGTGAGCGCGAGGAACGCGGCCTCCAACGGCGATACGACCGGGGCGAGTTCGCGCACCGCGATGCCCGACCGCACGAGCTGGGCCACCAGTTCGTCGAGGGCGGGTATCAGCGCGCGCACGACGAACACCTCGGCGTCCTGCCGTACCCCGGAGTCGTCGACGACCCGGACCCCGCCGGTCTCGGCGGCAAGGTCGCGCGCGGCCCGCGCATCGGAAGTCCGCAACCGGTACTCGAGTTCACGGCTCTCGGCTGCCAGCTTGCTCAACGGGCCGGAGAAGACGACCCGTCCGGTGGCGAGGATGGTGACCTCGGAGCACAGCGCCTCCAGGTCGTCCATACGGTGGCTGGAGAGCACCACGCTGGTTCCGTCGGCGGCAAGCCGGGTGAGGACGCGGTGCACATGTCTCTTGCCCGCCGGATCAAGGCCGTTGGACGGTTCGTCGAGCACGAGGAGGCGGGGCTTGGTGAGCAGGGCGGCGGCGAGCCCGAGCCGCTGGCGCATGCCGAGCGAGAAGCCGCGGGCCTTGTCGTCGGCGACATCGGTGAGCCCGACCTGGTGGAGCACGTCGTCGATCCCCGCCGTCCGCGCGTCATGGCCGCGCAACGCGGCCAGCGCGGCGAGGTTCTGCCGGGCGGTGAGCGAGGGGTAGAGACCGGGCCCGTCCACGAACCCGGCGACACCGTCGGGAGCGGCGAACGCCCGCCCGACCCGCGTGCCGAGGATCTCCAGGCGCCCACCGTCGGCGACGGCGAGACCCAGCAACAACCCGAGCAGGGTGGTCTTGCCGGCCCCGTTCGGCCCGACCAGACCGTGGATCTGTCCCTGCGTCACATCCAGATCGACGCCGTCGAGCGCGACGACATCGCCGAAGCACTTGGTGATCCCGCCGGCCCGGACCGCGTGGCGTCTCTCCATGAGCCCCTTCTTTCGAATCCTCAGGGACCTTAGGGGCACCACACATCACACACACAGACAGCCGTCTGAACGCCCATGGAACGGATCGTCAAGTAGTCGGCAAGCCGGGTGAAGAAACGGTCAACCAGCCCGCAACATAAGCCCGATCCCGGCCACCAGCAGCACCGCGGCGGCGATCCGGGGCGCCCCGAACCGCTCCTTGAAGAAGACGGCGCCGATGGCCGCGCCGACGATGATCGACGACTCGCGCAGGGCGGCGATGGGTGCGAGGTCCGCGCGGGTCTGGGCCCACAGGACGAGTCCGTACGCCAGCACGGACAGCGCGGCACCGAGAAAACCGACGGCGGCGAACGGCCGTAGGTCGGCCAGGAGTTGACCGCGCCGAAGACAAACGGCATACACCGGGATCATCCACCCCTCCGCCACCATCAACCAGGCGATGTACCCCAGCGACGACCCCGAGGCGCGCACACCGAGCCCGTCCACGACGGTGTACGCGGCGATCGACAGCCCCGTCGCCAACGCGGCACCGATCGCCGCCCAGTTGGGCCGCCGTCCGCGCATCCCCCACAGCGCGACGCCGGTCAGCCCCGTGCACGACAGCGCGATACCGGCCGCCGCCCACCCGTTGGGCACCTCGTGCGCGAAGACGGCGGCGAGCACCGTGACGACGAGGGGTGCGGTGCCGCGTGCGATCGGATAGGCCTGCCCGAAGTCCCCGAGCCGGAACGACTTCATCAGCAGGAGTGTGTAGGCGAGATGGATGACCGCGGAGGCCCCGAGATACGGCCACGCGCCGGCCTCCGGAAAGTCCGCGAACGGCACGAGGGCGAGCCCGATGACCGTCCCGCCGCCCGTGATGAGCGTGAACCCGACCAGTTTGTCGGTGATCTGGTGCGCGAGGGCGTTCCAGCAGGCGTGGGTGACGGCGGCGAGCAGGACGGCGGCGGCGACCTCCGGAGTCACGGGGTCTGCTCGCGCACGTCCACGAGGGTGGCACCGGCCTGCGCGACAAGTTCCTTGGGCTCCATGGGGAACACGGCGTGCGGGTTGCCGGCTGCGGCCCACACGACGTCGTGCGCGAGCAGCGAACGATCGGCGAGTACACGGGTCTTCGTACGGTGTCCAAAGGGCGGCACGCCTCCGATGGCATACCCGGTCGTCTCCCGTACGACGTCGGCTTTGGCCCGGGTGACCTTCTCTACGCCGAGCTCCTGCCGAACGAGTTCCAGGTCCACCCTCGATGCCCCGTCCATCAGCACCAGTACCGGAATCCCGTCCGCCGCGAAGATCAGGGACTTGCAGATCTCACTCAACTCGCACCCGATCGCGGCGGCGGCCTCGGCTGCGGTACGGGTGGCGTCCGGGAAGCGCCGGGTACGAGCGACCAGCTCACCGAGCCCCAACTCCCTCAGCGCTTCGGCGAATCGGGGGTTGGCGCCGGAGTTGTCGTCTTCGGTGTTGTTCGTGGTCATGGGGGCACGGTAGCGGCGGGTGCACTGGGCCTGCGACTGAGTTCTGAACGTTGGGCCACTCGCTTCTTGGCCAGTGTCGGGCTTCCACGGCCCGAGTAAAGGGCGCTCCGCTGCGCTACGTGTCGCCTGCGGCGATGGCCCTCCGGGCCACCCTTGACACGGCCCGCTCCAGCCCGTTTCAGAAGCGAGCGAGCAGCCCGGAGGAACGGGGGCCAGGCATGAATGCCCTTACCTGTACTGCGTTGTCGGCCGGCGTGAAGGGACGCGCTGCCAGCACGCCACCACGGCTCAGCGGCCAACCCCCGGCGGGGGGTTGCTGGAAGCCGGGGGCAAATCTAACCACTGTCGCAGGCAGGGGCCTGGCCGACAGGTGGGTCGGGGAAGTGTGACACTTCTGCCAGAACTGTCACACTTCTGCGGACCAGGTACCCCGGGGAGAAGCCACCCACTCACCGTTGGCCGCTAAGAACCCCTAACGGAATGATCTTCAAGATGGTTGGGTCACTCCAGGACAGACGATCTGGGGGTGCTGGATGGCACGGCCGAAGCCATGGGAAGTCGACGACGAGCTGTGGACGGTGGTCGAGCC
>NZ_JBLTJC010000447.1:0-7701 GCF_048158785.1 Streptomyces colwelliae
CACTGCTGCTGGCATTCCTCACAGTGGGCAGCTCCAGCCGGTGGGCGACGGCCGCCGCCTCTCCCCGGCCCGAGACGCCGAGCTTGCCGAGGATGTTCGAGACGTGGACGCTCGCGGTCTTCGGGGAGATGAAGAGTTCCTCGGCGATCTGCCGGTTGGTGCGGCCGGCGGAGACCAGCCGCAGGACATCACGCTCCCGGCTGGTGAGGCCGAGCGCCTCGACGGGGTCGGCGGGGTCCGAGGGGACCGCTCTCCCCGCCGGGACCTTCGTGAGGGTCAGCCGGGCCCGCTGGGCGAGCAAGGCCACGGAGTCGGCGAGCGGGCGGGCACCCAGGTGGTCGGCCACGGCGGCGGACAGGCGGAGCAGTTCCGTGGCGCGTTCCCGCTCGTCGTCGCCCCCGTCGGGGTCGGACAGCAGCGCTTCGGCCAGCCGGTGCCGGACGCGGGCGAGGTCGTAGGGGCGGTCGAGGCATTCGAAGGCGGCGACCGCCTCGGACCAGTCGTCCGGGGTGGAGCGGCCCTCGACGTGCAGGAGTTCGGCACGCAGCCAGCGTTCGTGGGCCCGCCAGACGGGGACGTTCGTGGCGACCGGTTTGGCGGCCTCCCGGATGCGTTCGAGGATCTTGGCGCGGCCGGGCTCGGCGACGGGCAGACCGATGGCCCGGGTCTCGGCGACGGCCGCGGTGACCAGCAGGGGCCAGGCCTCGGAGTGTGTGCCGGGGCGGAAGCCGGAGTCCAGGACCAGTTCGAGGGTGGCGCGGGCGTCGAGGAGGCGGCCCTCGGCGGTGGCGACCTGGAGTTCGATCCGCTCCAGCGGCAGATGGTGCTGGGGGGCGACGTCATGGGTGCCGAAGTGCTCGCGGGCGGCGGCCAGTTGGTCACGGGCCTGCGCCAAGTCGCCTCGGGCGAGAGCGAGTTCGGCGAGGATCCGGGCGTGGAAACCACGGGGTTTGGCGCTCTGGTCCACGCGCTGCGAGTTGGTCGCCGCCTCGGCGGCCTCGTCCCAGCGGCCCAGGGTGAACAGGGACTCGGCGAGGTTTCCCCAGATCCAGGCCTCTTTGTCGAACTGGCCGAACTTCTTGGCGAAGGCGAGCCCCGTCTCCAGGATGGGCAGGGCCTCGCGGGAGCGGCCGACCGTTTCGAGGAAGGAGGGAAGGTTCACATAGCTGCGGCCGGCGACGGTGGAGATGCCCTCCGCGACCGTTCGTTCGTTCACCTCGGCCAGTTCGGCGAGGCCCGCCTCGACGTCGCCGGACACGACCATGAGGCCGGCCAGGGTGAGGCGCGCGTCCAGCTCGATCTCGCGGGCGCCCACCATGCGGGCGTACTCGACCGCGCGCTCGGCGGCCACGTAGGCGTCAGGGCCCGGCACATGCACCGTGGACCAGCCGGCGACCTTGGCCAGTACCTCCGCGTGCACCTCGGAGGGCGGCAGTCCGCGGACCAGCTCCTGGGCGGCGGCGAGTTCGGACCAGCCGTCGCCGCGGGACTGGGCCCGCACCAGGACCGAGCGCTGCACCCAGAACCAGGCGGCCCGCAGCGGGTCGCCCTCGTCCTCCAGGAGGTGCAGGGCCCGCTTGGTGATCTTCAGGGCGCGTTCGCGCTCCCCGCTGAGCCGCCCGGCGACGGCGGCCTCCGCCATCAGGTCGAGGTAGCGCAGGGGTGTGGTCTCGGGGTCGCAGCCGCAGGGCGGGTAGACCTCGGTGTAGTCGACGGGGCGCAGACCGGCGCGTACGGCGTCGGGGGCGGTGTCCCAGAGCTCCATCGCCCGCTCCAGGAGCCGTAGTTGCTCGGAGTGGGCGTGCCGGCCGCGGGCCGCGACGGAGGCGTCCAGGACGGCGGGGAGAGCCTTGGCGGCGTCGTGGGCGTGGTACCAGTAGCTCGCCAGGCGCATGACGCGCTGGTCGGCCGGGACGAGCGTCGGGTCGGCCTCCAGGACCTCGGCGTAGCGGCGGTTGATGCGGGAGCGCTCGCCGGGCAGCAGGTCGTCGCCGACGGCCTCGCGGACCAGGGAGTGGCGGAAGCGGTAGCCGTCGTCACCGGGGGCGGCCTGGAGGATGTTGGCGCCGACGGCGGCCCGCAGCGCCTCGATGAGGTCATCCTCGGCGAGCCGGGCGACGGCGGCGAGCAGCCGGTACTCGACGGTGGAGCCGCCCTCGGCGACGATCCGGGCGACCCGCTGGGCGCTCTCGGGCAGTGACTCGACGCGGACGAGGAGCAGGTCGCGCAGGGAGTCGGTGAGGCTGGTGCGGCAGCCGCCGTGGGCGGCGACGGCGAGTTCCTCGACGAAGAAGGCGTTGCCGTCGGAGCGTTCGAAGATCTCGTCGACCTGGGCGGGGTCCGGTTCGGCGGCGTGGATGCCGGCGATCTGGCGGCCCACCTCCTGGCGGTTGAAGCGGCCCAGTTCGATCCGGCGGACCGTGCGGAGCCGGTCGAGTTCGGCGAGCAGGGGGCGCAGCGGGTGGCGGCGGTGGATGTCGTCGGCGCGGTAGGTGGCGAGGACGACGAGGCGGCCGGTGCGCAGGGTGCGGAAGAGGTAGGCGAGGAGGTGGCGGGTGGAGGCGTCGGCCCAGTGCAGGTCCTCCAGGGCGACGACGACCGTGCGGTCGGCGGCGACGCGCTCCAGGAGGCGCGCGGTGAGTTCGAAGAGGCGGGCCATGCCCTCCTCGTCGTGGCGGCCGGCCCGCCGGCCGGTGGGTGTCTCCGCCAACTCGGGGAGCAGCCGGGCGAGTTCCTCCTCCTGGCCGGCGGCCGCCGCGGACAGCTCGTCGGGCAGTTCGCGGCGCAGCGCGCGCAGGGCCGTGGAGAACGGGGCGAAGGGCAGTCCGTCCGCGCCGATCTCGACACAGCCGCCCAGCGCGACGACGGCGCCCCGGCGGCAGGCCGCGGTGGCGAACTCCTCGACCAGTCGGGTCTTGCCGACGCCGGCCTCGCCGCCCAGCAGCAACGCCTGCGGCTCGCCCGCGGCGGCGCGGGCGAGCGCATCGTTCAGCGTGTCCAGTTCGTCGGCGCGGCCGACGAAGACCGGACTGACGGACCTGGTCTCCACTCTTGCGAGCATGTCACGCGGGTCTGACAACGCGGCACCGGTTTTCGGGAGGGCGGCCGCGGGGAGGAGCGCCCCTCCGGCCTGCCGGGCGGGCGCCGTACGGCCGTCCTCCCGGGGCCGGACGGTCACGAGACGCGGGCGAACAGGTGCCTGCGGGGGCTCTTGGTATGCACCTCCCCCTCGGCGGCCCGGCGGGCCTGCTCGCGGCGGGCGGCACGGGCGCCGCGGACGGCCTCGCGGGCGAGGCGCTCGTTCGCGGCCTGCCGGCGGAGTTCGGCGGAGCGCATCTGGTGGAGTTCGTACTCGTACATCTCAAGTCCCTTGGAAGAGGCGGTTCTTCGGCTTCGCTTGTTGCGATGCCTCAACCTTCGTCTCCGAGGGGGGTCCGCCACATCGGGAGAGTTCCGCATCTTGCGGGGCCGGGCGGGCCTTAGACATGCGTAAGGGGTCTTAGGGCCTTCGTAAGGTGCTTACGAAGGCCCTAAGACCCCTGATGTACGTGCGGTGGCGCGAACCGGCCGTCAGGTGGCCGACGGCAGGCTGAGCAGGACGTCGGTGTACTTCAGGACGGCCAGGAGCAGTCCTACGACACCGAGCGCGACGCCCGCCCAGGCGACCGACTTGATCCAGGTGGCCTGCGGCTTGCCCGGGGTGCCGAACGCGGGCCGGATGAGGGCCGCGACACCGACGAGCACGCCGAGCAGGGCGAAGATGCCGGCCCACAGCGCGGTGGTGTGCCAGGCGTCGCCGTAGACCTCCTTGATCTGGGTGGCCACGCTCGCGGTGGAGGCGGTGTGGAGCTGGCCCACGAGGGTCTCGCGGGCGCCGGCGACGGTGCCGATCCAGCCGCCGGAGAGCGAGATGAAGCCGAGCGCGGCGGAGACCACGGCGGCTGCGCCCTGGCCGACGCCGGAGGGGCCCTCCGCCTGGTCGTCCTGGAGCTTCGCGAGCTCGGCCGCGTACTCCTCCTCGGTGAGGTCGTCGTCGTGCTCGACCTCGTCCGCGGGCTGGTTCTCGCCTTCCGTCCCGGTCACTTCCTCGTCGGTCTTGGTGACATCGGTCTTCGTCACATCGGTCTTGGTGACGTCGACGGTCTCCGCGTCGCTCTTCACCTCGGTGGCCTCGTTCGCGGCCTCGTCAACAGTCTTGGTACCCATGGTGCGCACGGTAGGGGTGGTTTCTGAGAAGTTCCTTAAAGATCGCTGTGCCGCGCACGCGCGCGTGCCTCGCGCCACTCGGGGGCGAGCACGGACCACACCTCTATGTCGTGCCGTACGCCCCCGTGGGGGTGGGATTCGCGGAGGACCGCGTCCCTGGTCATGCCCATGCGGCGGGCAACATTCAGGCTCTTCTCATTGCCCGCGGCGGCGTGCCATTCGACGCGGTGGATGCCGCGCCGCTCGATCGCGAAGTCGATGAGGATCCGCATCGCGCGCGTGATCAGCCCGCGCCCGGCAGCGGCGGGTTCCAGCCAGCAGCCGACCTCGCAGTTGCCCTGGTCGGCGTGGAAGTTCAGGAAGAGGACCCCGCCGACGAGCTTGCCGTCCAGCCAGATGCCGTGCAGGGACGCGCTGTCGGCGGCGCGCAGGTCGGCGTAGCGCTGGAGCATGTCCCGCGTGGAGTCGAGGTCCGTCGCCTTGGACCCGAAGGATATGTACTGGCCGATGAACTCCCGGCCGCGCTCCAGGTGCGCGAGGAACTCCTCGGCGTGCCACGGCTCCAGGGGACGCAGTTCGGCTCCGTCGTCACCCAGGGATATCGCGTACATCCTGTTCCCGCTCCTTCGCCAGGACGTCCGCCACCTCGGCGTCCGTCGCGGCGGCCAGCCTCTCATGGGCGGCACGGCACTCGGGGGGCTCGATGCTGATGCGGGGCAGGACGCGGTCGAGGCCCCGGGGCAGCCACCAGTTGGCGCCGCCCAGCAGGTGCATAAGGGCGGGCACCAGCAACGTACGGAGCACGAAGGCGTCCAGGGCGACGGCTGCCGCCAGCGCGATGCCGAACATGGCGATCACGCGGTCGCCGCTGAGCACGAAGGCGAGGAAGACGGAGATCATGATGACGGCGGCGGAGTTGATCACCCGGCTGGTCTCGGCTAGGCCGACGCGGACGGCTCGGCGGTTGTCGCCGGTTTCCAGCCATTCCTCGTACATCCGGCTCACCAGGAAGACCTGGTAGTCCATGGAGAGCCCGAAGAGGACCGACACCATGATCACGGGGAGGAAGGGTTCGATCGGCCCGGCCCGGCCGAGCCCGAGGAACTCGCTCCCCCAGCCCCACTGGAAGATCGCGACGACGACTCCGAAGGCGGCGGCCACGGCGGCGACGTTCATCGCGGCGGCCTTGAGCGGGATGCCGATCGACCGGAAGGCGAGCAGGAGCAGCACGCAGCCGAGTGAGATGACGACCCCGACGAACAGCGGGAGCTTGCCGACGATCACGTCGGCGAAGTCGTCGTAGCTCGCCGTCACCCCGCCGACGTGGATGTCGAGCGAGGTGCCCGTCTCGGCCCGCGGCAGCACCTCGGTGCGCAGCCGGTCGACGAGGTCGCTGGTCCGCTGGGACTGCGGCGCCGAGTCCGGGACGACCGAGAAGTACCCGGTGGTGCCGCTGCCGTCGTAGGTCACCGGGGTCACGGAGGCGACGCCCTCGGTGGTGCGCAGGGTGGCGTCGAGGTTGTCGAGGGTGAGCCTGTCCTCGGCACCGTCGATCCTGGTGACGAGGGTGAGCGGGCCGTTGACGCCGGGCCCGAATCCGGTCGCGAGGAGGTCGTAGGCCTGGCGGGTGGTCGAGGACCTGGGGTCGTTGCCCTGGTCGGAGGTGCCGAGGTGGAGGGCGAAGGTGGGCAGGGCGAGGACGGTGATGACGATCAGGGCGAGGGTGCCGAGCAGTCTGGGGTGGCGCTCGACGAACGCGGACCAGCGGGCGGCGAGGCCGGTGGGCAGCTCCGGCTGGGGTCCGTGTTCGGCCAGCCTGCGCCGTTCGCGGCGGCTCAGGGCGCGGGGGCCGATGAAGGACAGCAGGGCCGGGAGAAGCGTCACGGAGGCCGCGACGGTGAGCACCACGGTCAGCGAGGCGGCGATCGCGACCCCGTTGAGGAAGCCGAGCCTCAGGATCAGCATCCCCAGGAGGGCTATGCACACCGTGGCGCCCGCGAAGACGACCGCGCGCCCGGTGGTGACGACCGCGTTGGTGACCGCCTCGGTGACGGACAGCCCGCGTTTCAGCCCGCGCCGGTGCCGGGTGACGATGAACAGCGCGTAGTCGATGCCGACGCCGAGCCCGATCAGCATGCCGAGCATGGGCGCGAAGTCGGCGACGGTAATGGCGTGCCCGAGCAGCACGATCGCCGCGTACGCGGTGCCGACGCTCAACAGGGCGGTGCCGATGGGCAGCAGCGAGGCGGCGAGCGAGCCGAAGGCGAGGAACAGCACGAGGGCGGCGACGGCGACCCCGACGATCTCGGCGGTGTGCCCGCTCGACGCCTCGGTGAGCGCGACGGCGCTGCCGCCCGCCTCGACCTGGAGCCCGTCGGTCTCGACGGCCTTGGCCGCGCTCACGACCGCCTGCGCCTCGGACTTGCCGATGCCCTCGGCCTGATGCGCGAAGGTGACGGTGGCGTAGGCGGTCCGCCCGTCGGCGCTGATCCGACCGGTGCCCTGCCCGTCGTACGGACTGACCACGGAGGCGACTCCGGGCAGGTCGGCGATCTTGTCGAGAACGCCGGTCATGGTCTGTTCGACATCGGCGGCGCGGACGGAGCCGGGCGAGGTGTGCCAGACGACGGTGTCGCTGTCGCCGCCGAGACCCGGGAACCCCTCCTTGAGCAACTCGGTCGCACGACCCGACTCGGTGCCGGGGGCCTCGTAGTCGTTCGAGTACGCCGATCCGGCGACGGCGGCGGCCGCGGTGACCCCGCCGAACGCGAGGAGCCACAACAGGACGGCGGCGAGGCGGTGCCGAACACACCAGCGGGCGAGGGCTGCCACGAACGTGCTCCCGGGGACGGCGATTTGTGGATCTTTGACCGGGAACCGTCGCGCAAAGAATGAACAGCCCGCAAAGAACGGATGAGCAATACGGAGTTCACTCTTGCAGCAGAAAATGATCGTTCATGACGTTCGTGCGCTGAATCACGGGAGTGGGAGCCAGATCACAGGACAGTAACGGCAACTCTGTAGTCCTGGCTGTCGCCTTGACCGCTGTCTCAGTCGAACTGATCGCCGAGCGCCATCACCATCGCCCCGACGACCAACAGCCAAAGCGCCCGTCTGGTACGCCCCCTGGACCCGAGCACCGACGCCAGCCCACACGCCACGGCACCCACCGCGTAGGCGGCCGGAACGAGCACGGGCGCGGATCCGCTCGCCCGCAGCGCCGCCGCGCCCACTCCCACGAGGGCCAGCACGGCACCGGTCAGCGCGGCCGTCCAACGGGCCCGCCGCGCGTCCAGCGCCGGATCCCCGAAGTCCGGTGTCTCGGAATCTCCGCGTCCGTCCATGGCGGGCGAGCGTAGCCCCTCCACCTGAGAAACCTGATGCGCGGCCAACCGACGTCCTCCACAATCTCGTTGCTTCCTCACAGCAACCTACGCAGAACCGGAGGACACCGTTCACCGATGCCCGACACCGACCTGACCGCCCGCCTGACCC
>NZ_JBLTJC010000448.1:0-7646 GCF_048158785.1 Streptomyces colwelliae
CAGCTCGCGCGCCCGGTCCCGTACGTCCGCGATGGCCCACAAGGAGGCCGCGCCGACGTCGATGGGCGCCTCGCCACCACCGGCGGTCGCCGCCCAGGAGGCCTGGAGGAACTCCTGCGAGGTGGCGGTCCACAGCGTTTCTCGCCGCGCAGGGCCTGGACGTCTTCGGCCTCGACCTGTCCGAGTCGATGCTCGCGATCGCGCGCCGCGAGAACCCTGGGCTGCGCTTCCAGCAGGGCTCGATGCTGGACCTGGACATTCCCGACGGGACCCTGGCGGCGGCCGTCTCCTGGTACTCGTCCATCCACACGCCTGTGGACCGACTCCCGTCCCTCTTCGCGGAGTTCCACCGCGTCCTGGCACCGGGCGGGTATCTGCTGCTCGCCTTCCAGGCGGGCGACCGGCCCCTCACTCTCGACCGGCCCTTCGGTCACCCGGTGTCCCTCGGCTTCGAACGGCGGCGACCGGAGGTGATGGCCGAACTGCTGGAGGCGGCGGGGTTCACGCTGCGGGCACGGACCGTACGGGAAGCGGAGGAGGGACTCGGGGAGTCGTCAGCGCAGGCGTTTCTGACCGCCCGGAAGCCGGTGGAGATCGGCTGAGGCTTCCAGGGCTCGGCGGGCGCCGACCTCGCTGGGGTATTCGCGGACCGCGAACGCGGCGATCACCCAGCCGACGCAACCCGCCGCGAGCGCCGGGGCGACCGGTGCCGCGACCAGCCAGAGGGCACGGCCCGCGACAGCCAGTCCGGTGGAGCGCCGGGTCTCGTCCCGCTTGGCCTGGCGGGCCTGGCCGGGCGTCGGCGGGTCCAGCAGCTTCTTGTGAAGGTCCCGCCGCTGCACCCGCCACCCCCAGGCGAAGGCCACGAAGGACAGGACCGCCTGCGCCCAGTCCCACACCGTGCGCACGGTCGGCGGCAGGCTCGTGCGGAAACTCCCGTAGAGGACGAGCGCGATGTAGCAGAAGAAGGCCGTCACGACGAACCAGAGGAGGGCTCCGGAAGCCCGGCGCAGCCAGTAGCGCGTGCCGCGCTCGTACCAGGTGGTGCCGAGCCCGGGCAGGGCGGGAATCCGGGCCGGCGTGCCAGAGCCGGGGGCCTCAGAAGATGCTTTTGATGCCATGCCAGACGTCATCCTTGAGTCGTACGAAGTCATGCCCGGTCTCCGTCATGACATGGCCCGTGCCGTGCAGCACGCCGCCGACCACCCCGTGGTCGTGGATGTCCTCGCTCCAGTGCTCGTGGAACGCGTGGTCGATGACCCCGGTCGCCCCGACGACGATCGCGCCGCCCACTCCGGCCACGACGATCGCGGGCGCTTCGAAGGGCGCGGCGGCCACCAGGCCGGCCGTGATGGCCACACCGGTGGCCAGCCCCGCGACGTTGGCGCCCCCGTCCACCGCCACGGAGTGCTGCCAGGACCACCCCTTGTCGTGATCCTCGGAGGCCTCCAGCAATCCGCAGGCACCGGCCGCGGCGACGTCCAGTACGGGAACCTCCTTGAGGAAGTCCGGGAGTTTGTCCAGGCTTTCGCCCGCGCGCAGGGCGTCCGCGGCGTCGGCCAGTTTGACGTTCAGGGCGCGGTCGTAGGGCAGTTTGGTGCTGCCGTAGTCGGCGCGGGCCATGTCCTCTTCCAGGGACTGGACCCTGGCGACGGCGTCGGCGTAGGCGCCCTTGGCGGGAAGGTCCTTGGGGAGCGAGCGGCCGGCCTTCTGGAACGCCTTGCGTTCGGAGCGGAGTTCCTTCTTGGCCGCCTGCGCCTCGGACTTGGCGTCGTCGATCTTCGTGCGGGCCTTGGCTCCGTCGACCCGCGCGTCCTCGGCGTCGAAGGCGTACAGACCGCGCAGATAGTCGACGACGGTGATCTTGTCGCCGGCGGTCACCTCGGCCTTGCCGGTCACCTCCGCGTACAGCGCCTGCAACTGGTCCGCCGCCGCCAGCCGCGCCTTCTGCGCCGTGTGCAGGACCTCCTTGCGCACGGTGTCGTACTCGCCCATCGCGGAGATCGTCTTCTGCTCGTCCGCGCTGGGCGGAGTCGAGGTGGTCGTCGGCAGCGGGACGCCCTTGTCCCCCGTCACGACGCCCTTCTTCGCCGCCACGTGCTCGGCGTTCTGAAGGGCCGTCTCACACGTGGAGAGCGCGTCGGCGAGGGTGTCCAGGATGTCGCCCGCCTCGTGGACGAGGGCGGCGAAGGCACCGGCGGTCACGGCGTCCTCGGTGTATGTGGCGCGGAAGGACTCCGCCGACTCGCCCTTCCAGCCCGCGTCGTCGACCAGGGCGTCCACAGCACGGGTGAGGGGGCTGATGACGTCGTCGAGCTTGTCCTTGGCGTTCTTGTACGTCGTGGCCATCGTGCGGAGTCCGCCGATGTCGCCGCCCACCCAGCTGTCGGTCATCGGCCCCTCATCCCGCCATCAGGTCTTCGAACACGCCATGGACGTCGATGTCGTGCCGGTGGAAGGAGTCGCGGGCGTACGCGACCTTGTCGCCCCGGTCGTCCAGCCGGTCGGCGAAGCCGATGTGGAGGGCGACGATGAGATCGGCGACCTCCTTGATGGCGTGGTCGAGGGCGGAGTCCCCACCGCTCACCACGGGCGGGGCCACCTGGTCGTGCAGCTTCCGGTAGTCCGTGGCCTGGTCGTGGAACGTCGTGGCCATCGAGGTCAGGTCGCTCATGACCGCTTTGAAGTCGGCCGACATCAGCGCACCTCCTGCGCGTAGGCGGCCAGATCGGCCGGCTGCCAGTTGGGGGGTCCGGGAGCCACCCACGGGTCGAGCAGCACGGTGACTCCCTGCTCGCCGACCCCTTCGGCCAGCGGCCCGAGAGAGGTGGCGACCCACGGCTGGGCCTCGCCGAGCGCGGCGACCAGCTTCTCCAGGGTCGTGAAGGCGAAGGCCACGGTCCCGGTCACGTCGGTGGGATGCGCGAAGAGTTCGTACGCGATGAACGGCACGCGGACCGGACGGCCGTCGTCGTACGTCGTGTCGACGTACCGGGGATGGGCGGGTACGAACACGGGCGTCTCGTACGGCGGAACACCGGGCTTGGGCCCGGGGCGCCCGACGGCCGGCGGCCGGACCGGCGGCTCCGCCTCCGCGAAGTCGAGCAGCCGGGAGCGCCGCGGTTCCGGCGACCCCGGCGGCCCCGCCGCAGGCCCCTGTGTGTAGTCAAGAAGGCGTGAACGGTTCGGCTCCCCCACCGCCGTCTCCTCTTCCCCGCGAGTCATCGTGGTCACTGTGGATGTTTGCGCGCCCTCACAGTAGTCACGTCACGAGCGCCCAAATCCGGCTATGTCACGCCTCCGAACCCGTTGCATGCGCAATGCATACGGCCGCTTGGTCCCGGCCTGGTCATCCCTTGACCGTGTGATGACCAGACCAGGACACCGGTGCTACGACCGCTACAGCGCCCCCGCCAGATCCAGCGCCGCCACGTACCCGAACGTCATCGCCGGTCCGATCGTCGAGCCCGCGCCCGCGTAGCTGTGCCCCATCACCGCCGCGCTCGCGTTCCCGGCCGCGTACAGACCGGGGATCACCGAACCGTCCGCCCGCAGCACCCGCGCCCGTGCGTCCGTCCGCATGCCGCCCTTGGTGCCGAGGTCGCCGGGGACGATGCGGAAGGCGTGGTACGGGGGCAGCCAGAGCGGGGCGAGGCAGGAGTTGGGGAGGATCGACGGGTCCGTGTAGTAGTGGTCGTAGGCGCTGTCGCCGCGCCCGAAGTCGGTGTCCTTGCCGCTGGCCGCAAGGGAGTTGAAGCGGCTGACCGTGGAGCGCAGGGCCGCCGGCGGGACGCCGATCGAGGTGGCGAGGGCGTCCAGCGTCCATGCCTTGTACGCCGCGCCCGAGCTGTACCAGTCGTCGGGGAACGTGAACGTCGGCAGGACGTCCTTGAAGAGGTACCGGTTGCGGTAGTTCTGGTCGACGATCAGCCAGGCCGGGATGTCGGGGGCGGCGGCGTCACGGTCGTACATGATGTGGACGACGTCGCTGTACGGCGCGGCCTCGTTGACGAAGCGGGAACCGGCCCGGTTGACCAACAGGCCGCCGGGGAGGGTGCGTTCGGCGAGGCAGAAGTACGGGTCGCCGGGGAGCGGGATGGTGGGTCCCCACCAGGCGTCGTCCATCAACGCCAGTGCCGCGCCCGCCCGTTGGCCCGCCCGGATGCCGTCCCCGGTGTTCTCCTTCGCGCCGACGGTCCAGTCCGTGCCGATGGGCTGGCGCTGGTACTGGGCGCGCATCGCCGCGTTGTGCTCGAAGCCGCCGGAGCCGACCACGACCCCGCGCCGGGCACGCACCAGCCCGGCGGCACCGGCCCGCGTGACGACCGCTCCGGTGACTGCGCCATTCTCCAAGTACAGGTCGGTGAGCGGGGTGTTGAGCCACACCGGGACCTGCGCGGACTGGAGTCCGGCCCGTAGGCCGGCGGCGAGGGACTGGCCCATGGTGAGCGGCTTCTGGCCGAGCAGCGCCGCCTTCGTCCCCCGGGCCAGGCACTCGGTGGCGACGGCCGCGCCCTTGACGCTCACCGCCGCCAGGTCGAGCCACTTGTAGTCGGCGCTGAAGACGACCATGCCCGAAGGGACGGCCAGATAGGGCGGGTTGAGGTGGGCGAGTTCGGTGCCGAGGATGTTGCCGTCGAGCTGATCGGGCTCTATGGAACGGCCGTTGGGCAGCCCGCCCGGCAACTCCGGGTAGTAGTCGCTGTATCCCTCCATCCAGCGGAAGCGCAGCGGGCTGTTCGCCATCACGAAGGAGATCATGGCGGGGCCGTGCGAGAGGAAGGACTGCCGGCGGTCGGCGGGGACGTCGGTCCCGACGACCGCGGCCAGGTAAGTGGCGGCTTTGGCAGGGGTGTCGGGGACTCCGGCCGCCAGGATCACGGGGTTGTTGGGGATCCAGATGCCCGCCCCCGAACGCGCCGCCGAACCCCCGAACGTCGGCGCCTTCTCCACCACCACGCAGCTGAGCCCCTGCTTGGCGGCGGTCAGCGCGGCCGTCATCCCGGCCGCTCCCGCCCCGATCACGACGACGTCGTAGGTGCCGAGGAGCGGAAGATCGGCGGCCCGCGCCGAGTGCTGCCGCACCCCACCGGCCACACCGAGCGCGGCGACCGCACCACCGGCCAACACGCGTCTTCTACCCGGGAGTTGTGCCTGTGCGTCCGCGCTCGTGGTCATGGCCGCTCCAGCCCGACGGGGAATGGGCTGGGAATGTCGCGCGGGGGTCTTGGGAAGTCAATGACCAGGTACGCACCAAATCCCCCTGAATGACGGTCAGTTCGCGTACAGCTCCTCGATCTCCCGGGCGAACTCCTGCATGACGAACTCCCGCCGCAGCTTCATCGACGGGGTGAGATGGCCGGCCGCCTCCGTGAAGTCCACCGGCAGGACGCTGAAGCGGCGGATGGACTCGGGGCGGGAGACCAGCTTGTTGGCGTCGTCGACGGCACGTTGCAGGACCTCTCTCAACTCCTCGTCGTTGACGAGGAGTTCGGCGGGGACCGGGTGCTTGCCGTTCATCTGGCGCCAGTGGGTGATGCCTTCGAGGTCGAGGGTGATCAGCGCGGCGACGTAGGGGCGGCGGTCACCGACGACCATGCACTGGGCGATCAGCGGGTGGGAGCGGAGCCAGTTCTCCAGCGGGGCCGGGGCCACGTTCTTGCCGCCCGCGGTGATCAGGATCTCCTTCTTGCGGCCGGTGATGGTGAGGTAGCCCTCGTCGTCGAGGCTGCCGATGTCGCCGGTCGCGAACCAGCCGTCCTGGGACGCGGGAATCACCCCGTCGCCGTGCGGGTCCCAGTAGCCGCGGAAGACCTGGCCGCCGGCGAGCAGGATCTCGCCGTCCGACGCGATGCGGACCTTGGTGCCCGGCATGGGCCAACCGACCGTCCCCAGCCGGGGTTTGAGCGGCGGGGTGCAGGTCGCCGCCGCCGTCGTCTCGGTCAGGCCGTAGCCCTCGAAGATCTCGATGCCCGCGCCGGCGTAGAACGCGGCGAGGCGGCGGCCCAGCGGGGAGCCGCCGCAGATGACGTAACGGAGCCTGCCGCCGAGGGCGTTGCGGATCTTCCGGTAGACCAGCGGGTCGTAGAAGGCGCGGGCGGTCCTCAACGCGCGGCTCGGGCCTGACCCCTTGCCGGACTGGTGGGCCTCCAGCGCCTCGCCGTAGCGGCGGGCGACGTTCGTGGCGCGGTCGAAGATCTTGCCGCGGCCGCCCTTCTCGGCCTTCGCCCGCGCGTTGTTGAAGACCTTCTCCAGCATGTACGGGATGGCCAGCAGGAAGGTCGGCTGGAAACTCGCCAGGTCGGCGAGCAGGTCCTCGGACTTGAGGCTCGCGGCGTGGCCGAGGCGGACCCGGGCGCGGATGCAGGCGACGGCGACCATGCGGCCGAAGACGTGGGAGTAGGGGAGGAAGAGGAGCGTGGAGGGCTCTTCGTCGGCCTTGTTCTTGAAGACGCCGTAGAGGAGCTCGATCGCGTTGTCGACCTCCGCAAGGAAGTTGCCGTGGGTGATCGCGCAGCCCTTGGGGCGGCCCGTGGTGCCCGAGGTGTAGATGACGGTGGCGAGCGTGTCGGGCAGCAACACCCCACGCCGTACGGAGACTTCCTGGTCCGGGACGGTCCGGCCGAGTTCGGCCAGCCGGTCCAGGTGCCCCTTCTCGAAGACCCACATGTGGCGCAGGTCGGGCAGCCGGGGCGTCTCCGGACCCAGCGCCGCCGCCTGGGCGACCGTCTCGGCGGCCATCGCGACCGCGCCCGAGTCCTGGAGGATCCAGCGGATCTGGAAGAGGGAGGAGGTCGGGTACACCGGGACGGTGACCAGCCCGGCCGCCCACGCGGCGAAGTCGAGGAGCGTCCACTCGTACGTCGTCCGCGCCATGACCGCGATCCGGTCGCCCGGCGCGAGCCCCTCCGCGATCATCCCCTTGGCGACGGCCCGCACCTGCTCGGCGAACTCCGCCGCCGTGACGTCCTGCCAGTTCCCGTCCGCGTCCTGCCTGCTGAGGACCACGTGCTCCGGCGCCGCCGCCGCGTTCTCGAACGGCAGGTCGGCGAGCGAGCCGTGGGTGGCCGGCGGCACCAGCGGCGGTACGGACACCTCCCGCACCACGCCGTCCAGCCGCCGGATCTCGGGCTCGACGAGCACGGGCGCGCCGTCGTAGTCGTAGCCGGACGGGTAGGCGAGGGACATGGCAGCTCCTGGGGCGTGCAGCTTGTACCGCTCTGCTGCATTAGGTACGCATGGTGCGTACCGAGGCGTTCATCCTGGCCTGCGGCCGATGTGTTACCTCGGGTTAGGTCGAAGATCGTACGGTGCCCGCGTGGGGACTTGGTGCGGGTTCGGGGGTGGTACGGAGCCGGGCCTGTGCAACCTCGGCGGGTTCGCCAGGCTTTGTCGGCCATACGTCGACCCTGCGCCACCTCTGCGTCACCCATGCGCTCTCCATGAGTCCATGTTGAGGTGCAGACGGCGCCGCCGGTGATCGAGGTGAACGCCTGGTCGGCGCCGGTCCAGGAGAACACCTCCAGCAGCACCTCCGGAAGGTCGACGCGGGGCAGCATCGCGAGGCACGCATCGCGGCGAACCGTTCCATGCCGCGGTGGTACGTCCGGAGGATGTCGCGGGCGACGCCGAGCAGCTCGGAGCGC
>NZ_JBLTJC010000449.1:0-7614 GCF_048158785.1 Streptomyces colwelliae
CCCCTCCCCCGCATCCGGATGCTTACGGACGTTCCCCCAGTTGTCGTCCGTCAGTACGACCGTGACATCACCCGGCGCCCTCAACCCCCGGTCCCAGTACCGCTGCACCTCCTTGTACAACGTCCACACCTGCGGAGTCTCCGCCGCCGGCCGCCCGGTCACCTCCTCGATGATCTGCCGCTGGGCCGCGATGATCTCCTGCATCAGCTCGATGCCGTCGCCGTCGGGGAGGCTCGTGTCGCCGTTCCCGCGCATGCCGAGCGTGACGACTCCCTCGAAGCCCTGGTCGACCATGCGCTGCACGCCGGCCCGCCAATAGGCGCGTATCGCCGGGGAGTTGAGCCGGTACGACCACTCCCCCGTCCCGCCGTACGGATCGTGCCCCGGCGTCACGATCGCGCCGGAGGAGTCCCGAACGGCGGCCACGGCATGCCGGTTCCACTCCTCGATCCCCCGCATCATCGGCGCCTCGTGCGACGTGCCCATGACAATCCCGTACTCCGCGGCCCGCCCGTGGTTATCCGGGTCGTCCTCCGCGAAGGCCCGCCCCCACACCGCCGGCCAGAGGTAGTTCCCCTTCAGCCGCAGCAGCACCTCGAAGACCCGGCCGTAGAAGTCCGCGTTGAAGCCACCCGGATACCCTGGCGCCTTCCCCGGCCCGAAGTAGGCCGGCGCCCACGTCCCCAGCGCCGGGTTCTCGTCGTTGATGAAGAAGCCGCGGTACTTCACCACCGGCGTGCCCTGCGAGTACCGCCCCGGCAGCACCCACACCTCACCCCTCCGCGTCGGCGGCACGTCGTCCCACCAGTGCCAGGGCGAGACCCCGATGCCGTACGACACGTCGTACGCACCGAAGATCGTGCCGCGCGGGTCGCTCCCCGCGACGACGAACGCCCGCTCCACCCCCGGCATCGGCCGCTCGACCACCGTCTGAAGCGAGGTCTCCCACCGGCCCCGCACCCCGGACACGTCCAGTTTCCCGGCGGCCACCAACCCGTCGATCAGCGCGCTGCGCCCGATCGTGCCGACCAGCACCACCTCACGCGCACCCGCGAGCGCGCTCCCGGGGCGTACGCCGGTGACGCGTTCGATGTCGCCCCTCAGGTCCCCTGCCACGCGTACGACTCCGGGGTGATCGTCAGGGTCCACCACTACCGGGGCGCCGACGAGGGGGAAGGCACCCGCCGTACGCGAGAAGGAGATGTACGCACCCGCGTCCGTAGCCCCCGATGCCTTCGACAACCCCACCCCCGACAGCACCGGCACCGCGGCAACTCCCGCACCCAGAACGGCTCTTCGGCTGACGGACGCAGACATGGCACACCCCTCCACACCTAATTTGCTCAGCGGCATGACAAATGGTGGGACGAGTGGAGGGAGGGGACAACGGGTCGTACGCGCCGAATAGTTTCGTAACACCAGCCGGGGAACAGCAAAGGGGCCCGTACGACCGAAGTCGTACGGGCCCCTCTGGAAAAGCTACCGGGTCAGATCAAGACTACTTGTTGATCTTGGTGACCTGGCCGGCGCCCACCGTGCGACCACCCTCACGGATGGCGAACTTCAGGCCCTCTTCCATGGCGACGGGCTGGATGAGCGAAACCGTCATCTCAGTGTTGTCGCCCGGCATGACCATCTCGGTGCCCTCGGGGAGGGTCACGACGCCGGTCACGTCCGTGGTGCGGAAGTAGAACTGGGGACGGTAGTTGTTGAAGAACGGCGTGTGACGGCCACCCTCGTCCTTGGACAGGATGTACGCCTGGGCCTCGAACTCCGTGTGCGGGGTGACCGAGCCGGGCTTGATGATGACCTGGCCGCGCTCGACGTCCTCGCGCTTGATGCCACGGAGGAGCAGGCCGACGTTCTCGCCGGCCTGGCCCTCGTCGAGCAGCTTGCGGAACATCTCGATGCCGGTGACCGTGGTGGTGGTCTTCTCCTGCTTGATGCCGATGATGTCAACGGTCTCGTTGACCTTCAGGACACCACGCTCGATACGGCCGGTGACGACCGTGCCGCGACCGGTGATCGTGAAGACGTCCTCGACGGGCATGAGGAACGGCTTGTCGGTGTCACGCGGCGGGGTCGGGATCGCCTCGTCGACGGCGGCCATCAGGTCGAGGACCGTCTGGCCCCACACCTTGTCGCCCTCGAGCGCCTTGAGCGCCGAGACCTTGACGACCGGCAGGTCGTCGCCCGGGAACTCGTACTCGGAGAGGAGCTCACGGACCTCGAGCTCGACGAGCTCCAGGATCTCCTCGTCGTCCACCATGTCGGCCTTGTTCAGGGCGACGACGATGTACGGAACGCCGACCTGGCGGGCCAGGAGCACGTGCTCCTTGGTCTGCGGCATCGGGCCGTCGGTGGCGGCGACCACGAGGATCGCGCCGTCCATCTGCGCGGCACCCGTGATCATGTTCTTGATGTAGTCCGCGTGACCGGGGCAGTCGACGTGGGCGTAGTGACGCGTCTCGGTCTGGTACTCGACGTGCGCGATCGAGATCGTGATACCGCGCTGGCGCTCCTCAGGAGCCTTGTCGATCTGGTCGAAGGCCGAGGCCTCGTTCAGGTCCGGGTACGCGTCGTGCAGCACCTTGGTAATGGCGGCCGTGAGGGTCGTCTTACCGTGGTCGATGTGACCGATGGTGCCGATGTTGACGTGCGGCTTAGTCCGCTCGAACTTCGCCTTCGCCACTGGGTCCTCCTGTGGAGTGGTTCTGGTACGCCTTACTCATCGGCGCCAGGTGATCTTTGCTGGGATGCCGCCCGCCGGGGTTCTGCTCCCGGTTTCCGGGGACGATCTCTCGTCCCGCTGCCGGTCTTCGGACCCCGGCGGTCGGTGTCAAGCCTAAAGCGTGCAAACGGTGTGTGTTACTCGCCCTTGGCCTTCGCGATGATCTCCTCGGCGACGTTCCGGGGAACCTCGGCGTAGGAGTCGAACTGCATCGAGTAGCTTGCGCGACCCGAGGTCTTGCTGCGGAGGTCGCCGACGTAGCCGAACATCTCCGAGAGGGGCACGAGGCCCTTCACGACGCGCGCACCGGCACGCTCCTCCATGGCCTGGATCTGGCCACGGCGGGAGTTGATGTCGCCGATGACCTCACCCATGTAGTCCTCGGGCGTGGTGACCTCTACGGCCATCATCGGTTCGAGGAGCACGGGGGACGCCTTGCGCGCGGCCTCCTTGAAGGCCTGCGATCCGGCGATCTTGAAGGCCAGCTCGGAGGAGTCGACCTCGTGGTAGGCACCGTCGAGAAGCGTGACGCGGACGCCCGTCATCTCGTACCCGGCGAGGATGCCGAACTGCATGGCCTCCTGCGCACCGGCGTCCACCGACGGGATGTACTCCCGCGGGATACGGCCACCGGTGACCTTGTTCACGAACTCGTACGCCGGGCCGTCGGACTCGGTGATGGGCTCGATCGCGATCTGCACCTTGGCGAACTGACCGGTACCACCGGTCTGCTTCTTGTGGGTGTAGTCCACGCGCTCGACGGCCTTACGGATCGTCTCACGGTACGCGACCTGCGGCTTACCGACGTTGGCCTCGACCCGGAACTCGCGCTTCATACGGTCGACCAGCACCTCGAGGTGCAGCTCGCCCATACCGCCGAGGATGGTCTGGCCGGTCTCCTCGTCCGAGTGAACGTGGAAGGAGGGGTCCTCCTCCGCGAGACGCTGGATGGCTACACCCAGCTTCTCCTGGTCACCCTTGGACTTGGGCTCGATGGCGACCTGGATGACCGGCGCCGGGAAGTCCATGGACTCCAGGATCACCGGGCTCTTGTCGTCACAGAGCGTCTCACCGGTCGTGGTCTGCTTCAGACCCATCACGGCGACGATGTCGCCGGCGCCCACCGCCTCGATCTCCTCACGCTTGTTCGCGTGCATGCGGTAGATCTTGCCGATGCGCTCCTTCTTGCCCTTGACGGAGTTCAGCACCGCGGTGCCGGTCTCCAGGCGGCCCGAGTAAACCCGGACGAAGGTGAGCTTGCCCAGGTGCGGGTCGCTCATGATCTTGAACGCGAGCGCGGACAGCGGCTCGTCCACGGACGGCTTGCGCTTGATCACGAGCTCCGGGTCCTTCACGT
This sequence comes from Streptomyces colwelliae, assembly GCF_048158785.1. Lineage (NCBI taxonomy): Bacteria > Bacillati > Actinomycetota > Actinomycetes > Kitasatosporales > Streptomycetaceae > Streptomyces > Streptomyces colwelliae. Next base: position 4,089 of record NZ_JBLTJC010000449.1, read on the forward strand.
CGTGGCCTTCGATGGCCTCGACGTCAAGCGGAGTCGGGAGGTAGCGCACGACCGCGTCGAGCAGGGGCTGGACGCCCTTGTTCTTGAACGCGGTGCCACAGAACACCGGGGTGACGGTGATGCCGTCGGACTTGCCGGACGCGATGGTGACGCGACGGATCGCGGCGTACAGCTGCTCCTCGGTGGGCTCGACGCCCTCCAGGAACAGCTCCATGATGTCGTCGTCGTTCTCGGCGACGGCCTCAACCAGCTTGCCGCGGTACTCCTCGGCGGCCTCGGCGTGCGTGGCCGGGATGTCGACGACGTCGTACATCTCGCCCTTCGCCGCCTCGGCGGACCACACGAGCGCCTTCATGCGGACCAGGTCCACAACGCCCTTGAAGTCCATCTCGGCACCGATCGGAAGCTGCATGATCAGCGGCACCGCACCGAGGCGGTCCTTGATCATGTCGACGCAGCGGTGGAACTCCGCGCCGGTCCGGTCGAGCTTGTTCACGAAGCAGATGCGCGGGACGCCGTAACGGTCGGCCTGACGCCACACCGTCTCGGACTGCGGCTCGACACCGGCGACACCGTCGAACACCGTGACGGCACCGTCGAGGACGCGCAGCGAACGCTCCACCTCGACGGTGAAGTCGACGTGCCCCGGGGTGTCGATGATGTTGATCGTGTAGTCGTTGTCCTCGAGCGGCCAGTGACAGGTGGTAGCAGCAGAGGTGATCGTGATGCCACGCTCCTGCTCCTGCTCCATCCAGTCCATGGTGGCAGCGCCGTCGTGAACTTCACCGATCTTGTAGCTGACGCCGGTGTAGAAGAGGATCCGCTCAGTGGTGGTCGTCTTGCCCGCGTCGATGTGGGCCATGATCCCGATGTTGCGGACCTTGGCCAGGTCAAGTGAAGTGGTAGCCATAAGGCTTCGGTCTTCTCTCGGTCTCGATGGGGTCTGCGACTACCAGCGGTAGTGCGCGAAGGCCTTGTTGGACTCGGCCATCTTGTGGGTGTCCTCGCGCTTCTTGACGGCCGCGCCGAGGCCGTTCGAAGCGTCGAGAAGCTCGTTGAGCAGACGCTCGGTCATGGTCTTCTCGCGACGGGCGCGGGAGTAACCGACCAGCCAGCGCAGCGCGAGCGTGTTGGCGCGACCGGGCTTGACCTCGATCGGAACCTGGTACGTCGCACCGCCGACTCGGCGGGACTTGACCTCGAGCGTGGGCTTGATGTTCTCCAGCGCGCGCTTCAGCGTGATGACCGGGTCGTTGCTGGTCTTCTCGCGCAGGCCCTCCATGGCGCCGTACACGATGCGCTCGGCGGTGGAGCGCTTGCCGTTCAGCAGCACCTTGTTGATCAGGGAGGTGACAAGAGGAGAACCGTAGACCGGGTCGATGATGACCGGGCGCTTCGGGGCGGGGCCCTTACGAGGCATTTTCTACTTCTCCTTCTTGGCGCCGTAGCGGCTGCGGGCCTGCTTGCGGTTCTTGACACCCTGGGTGTCGAGCGAACCGCGGATGATCTTGTAGCGAACACCGGGCAGGTCCTTCACACGACCGCCACGCACGAGCACGATGGAGTGCTCCTGCAGGTTGTGTCCCTCACCCGGAATGTAAGCGGTGACTTCGATCCCGCTGGTCAGACGCACACGCGCGACCTTACGCAGGGCCGAGTTCGGCTTCTTCGGGGTGGTCGTGAACACACGCGTGCAGACGCCACGACGCTGAGGGGAACCCTCGAGTGCGGGCGTCTTGTTCTTCTCGACCTTGTCCTGCCGGCCCTTCCGGACCAGCTGCTGGATCGTAGGCACTACTTCTCCGGTTTCTGTGTGCCGATGGTGAAGCTAACCTGGAACGTCGCCGACCCACGCGGTCGGGTGTGTCGAATCCCGCAGACTTTCGCCGGAAAGCAAAAGGGGCGCAGATCGCGGTGGCCAGTGTCGGCTCCCTTAGTGCGGTTCAAGGCACGCACGAGAGCCAGGGCACACCCCAGGCACAAGGTCTGAGCGTACCTACCTCATTCGCTGCGGTCAAAACAAATGGGTGCCACCCACGGCTCGACACGGGAGATGCCGAAGCCGCGCCCCGTCCGCGATCTTCGAATCTACGGCGCGGAGGGGGTGGGTCTGCCGCATGGAACCCTCACGTGGAGCTCGCCGCCGCCACGATCATGAGGAGGAGTATCAGGGCCCAGCCCGCGACGGCGAGCCAGCCGAAGACCAGTCCGGTGAGTGCGAGGCCGTCGCCGCCCTCCTCCGTGCGCTGGATCTCGGCGCGGGCGGTGTGGCCGAGGATCACCGCGGGGATGCCGGTGAGGCCCAGCGTCGGCACGATGAGGAGTCCGCAGACCAGCGAACCGACCGCCTTGCCGTTGGTCGGCGGCACCGGGGGCGGCAGGAACGTCGGCGGCACCGGCCTGAATCCCGGATGCGGCGCCTGCACGACCGCGGTCGCCTGCGGCCCCTGGGGCAGATCGGCGACCAGCAGCATCAACTCGCCCACCGTACGGGCGTCGTAGGCCCGGGCGACCCGCTTCTCCAGCTCGTCCTCCCGCAGCCGCCCCTCGGCGAAGCCGGCCCGGAGCACGTCCACCGCCCGCTCCCGGTCCGCGGTCGCGGCCAGCATCGACGCCCCGGCCTGTCCTGGCGACGGCTGGTGCGGTCCTGGCCACTGCCCCTGCCACGGTGTCGGGTACGACACGGAACACCTCCCCCGGCGCCGGAGACCGAATGCCTCCATGATGCTCCAACGCACCGAAAACGGCACCGGTTCCCCAGAGGGATCGAAAAAGGTCGGCCACCCCGCCCGCCCATATAGGGGAGCGGGGTGGTCCGTGTCAGCGGGAGCGGCGGGCGGTGCGTTCCGCGGCGAAGACGTCCTCCAGCCGGAACAGTTGGGCCCGCCCCGCCCTGCCGGCCGGCGTCAGGCGACCGAGCTGCACCCACTTGCGGATGGTGGCGGGCGCGACCCCGGCCTCCTGCGCGGCGAGCGGCCCGGGAATCAGCGTCGGCAGTCCACCCCTGGTCCCCGTCATCGGTCCCACTCCCCCTCGTTCCAGGTGTGCCGGTAGGCCGGGTCGTCGTGGCAGCCGCAGTCCGGCGCCGAGCAACGGCAGGCCGGGTTCACACAGAGCACCGCGCCCCGGTCCGGGAAGGCCCGCAGCGAGACCGAGTCGCACCAGGGGCAACGGCCCGACACCCGTACGACGGTCTCGGTGTCCCCCAGCGCGCGGGCACAGCGCCGCGCCATCCGCCGGGTCTCGTCCCGCACGTGCGCCGCGAGTACGGCGTCGGCGGCGATCTCGTCGAGCAGCCCGGCGATCCGCCGCAACCGCTCGGGCACGGACGCCCGCCGCGCCCGCGGCAGCCCGAGCCGGTCCCGCACGGCCTCTTCCAGCTCTACGACGCCGTCGCTGATGTCCCGGATCGTGTCGGAGATGTGCAGGCGCAGCGGGGCCGCGCTGTGGCCGGGGGCGACGAGTCCGTGCCGCTGTTCCAGGAGGAGGGCCTCGGCGCGCTCCTCGCGGAGCCGGCCGGCGAGGT
>NZ_JBLTJC010000450.1:0-7575 GCF_048158785.1 Streptomyces colwelliae
GGACCCGCGCCTGGGCACGCTCGACGACTTCGACGCGATGGTCGCCGAGGCCCACCGGCTGGGCCTGAAGGTCATGGTCGACATCGTGCCCAACCACACCTCGCGGCTGCATAGTTGGTTCCAGGAGCTCGTCGCGGTGATCTCTCGGCCACTCCGCCCGGCGGAAAAGGGGCATGATGAGACACTCCTGGCATGCTCAGGTCAATCCGACCGCGGAATGCGGCGAACGCGACTCAGTGCAGTGGAGTGCGGATTCCCCGTGACTACGGGCCAGTTAACCGCTTGTTGCCTAGCTCTCTTTCGGGTGTGGCCCGACTGTGAGACCGGGTGACACCGACGCTATTCCGCGCAATGCGACTGTGAAGAAAGCGCGCAGAGGGCAGAGCGATTCCCACACATTACTCGAATTGAATTCGAACCCGGTCGAGGGATTGCCGGAGTTGGCATATGCCATTCCGAAGAGGTGGCCGCACAGGCCCCAGGACCCAAGCCTGGCCCGGCCTGTACGGCCTCCACGCATTCCGGCGAGCCGCGCCGGACCAGGGGCACGGGAATTTCGACGCCCCGCCTCTGCCTCCGCCGGGGCTTGTTATGCGGTAGGCCGACCCATCGCCCGGTAAGTCCACCCGGCCTGCCGCCAAAGCTCCGGATCGAGCGCATTCCGCCCGTCCAGAATGAGCCGGGCCCGCGTGCCTTCACCGAGCTCGGCCGGGTCCAGCTCGCGGAACTCCCGCCACTCCGTCAGATGCAGGACGACATCGGCGCCGCGCACGGCCTCCACGGCGGTGTCGGCGTACCCGAGCGTCGGGAACAGCCGTAGCGCGTTGGGCATGCCCTTCGGGTCGTACACGGTGACCTGGCCGCCCTGGAGGTGGATCTGGCCGGCGACGTTCAGCGCGGGGGAGTCGCGGACGTCGTCGGAGTCCGGCTTGAAGGTCGCGCCGAGCACGGCGACCCGCTTGCCCAGGAAGGACCCGCCGCCGAGCGCCTCGCGGGTCATCTCCACCATCGCCCCGCGGCGCCGCATGTTGATGGAGTCGATCTCGCGCAGGAAGGTCAGCGCCTGGTCGGCGCCCAGCTCACCGGCGCGCGCCATGAACGCCCGGATGTCCTTGGGCAGACACCCGCCACCGAAGCCGATCCCGGCCCGCAGGAACTTCTTGCCGATCCGCTCGTCGTGCCCGATCGCCTCGGCCAGCTTCACGACATCGCCGTTCCCGGCCTCGCAGACCTCGGCCATCGCGTTGATGAAGGAGATCTTCGTGGCGAGGAAGGAGTTCGCGGCCGTCTTCACCAGCTCGGCGGTCGGGAAGTCGGTCACGACGAACGGCGACCCGGCGGCGATCGGCGTCGCGTACACCTCGCGCAGCAGCTTCTCGGCCCGCTCGCTCCGTACGCCGACCACGATCCGGTCCGGGTGCAGCGTGTCCTGGACGGCGAGGCCCTCGCGCAGGAACTCCGGGTTCCAGGCCAGCTCGGCGTCCTCGCCGGCGGGCGCGTGCTCGGCCAGATACGCGGCCAGCCGGTCCGCGGAGCCCACCGGCACGGTGGACTTGCCGACGACGAGCGCGGGCCGGGTCAGGTGCGGGGCGAGCAGCTCGAAGGCCCGGTCGACGTACGACATGTCGCAGGCGTACTCGCCGTGCTTCTGCGGGGTGTTCGTGCACATGAAGTGGACGTCGCCGAACTCCGCGACCTCGGCCCAGTCCATGGTGAAGCGCAGCCGCCCGGTGGAGCCCTCGATCCCGGCGACGTGCTTGCGCAACAGCTCCTCGAGCCCCGGTTCGTACATCGGGACCTCACCCCGCTGGAGCATCTCGATCTTCTCGGGGACGACGTCCAGACCGAGCACCTCGTAGCCCAGCTCGGCCATGGCCGCGGCGTGCGTGGCGCCGAGATAGCCGGTGCCGATCACGGTGATCTTGAGGGCCATGAGTGCTCCAGAAGGGGTACGGGGGCGATGCGCGCCCGAGCATAACCGGCGCTCTCACCGGGCACCTTTCCCCCTGTCGCCAAGCTCACGTATCACTCCGGTGGGCGGGCCCCTAAAATTTGGGTTACTTAACAGTAATTAGCACCGTCATCACAGCGTCCTTGGAGCGTGAGAGACCTTGGCCGGATCGGCTGACTTCGACCTGTACCGCCCGTCAGAGGAGCACGACATGCTCCGCGACGCGATCCGCTCCCTGGCCGAGGCGAAGATCGCGCCGTACGCCGCAGCGGTGGACGAGGAGTCCCGCTTCCCGCAGGAGGCCCTCGACGCCCTGGTGGCGAACGACCTGCACGCCGTCCACGTACCCGAGGAGTACGGCGGCACCGGCGCGGACGCGCTGGCCACGGTGATCGTGATCGAGGAGGTGGCCCGCGTCTGCGCCTCCTCCTCCCTCATCCCCGCGGTGAACAAGCTGGGCTCGCTCCCGGTGATCCTCTCGGGCTCCGAGGACCTGAAGAAGAAGTACATGACCCCGCTCGCCAAGGGCGACGCGATGTTCTCGTACGCCCTCTCCGAGCCGGACGCGGGCTCCGACGCGGCCGGCATGAAGACGAAGGCGGTCCGCGACGGCGACCACTACGTCCTCAACGGCGTGAAGCGCTGGATCACCAACGCGGGCGTCTCCGAGTACTACACGGTGATGGCGGTGACGGACCCCGAGAAGCGCTCCAAGGGCATCAGCGCGTTCGTCGTCGAGAAGTCCGACGAGGGCGTCTCCTTCGGCGCCCCGGAGAAGAAGCTCGGCATCAAGGGCTCCCCGACCCGCGAGGTCTACCTCGACAACGTCCGCATCCCGGCCGACCGCATGATCGGCGCCGAGGGCACCGGCTTCGCCACCGCGATGAAGACCCTGGACCACACCCGCATCACCATCGCGGCCCAGGCCCTCGGCATCGCGCAGGGCGCCCTCGACTACGCCAAGGGCTATGTCAAGGAGCGCAAGCAGTTCGGCAAGCCGATCGCCGACTTCCAGGGCATCCAGTTCATGCTCGCCGACATGGCCATGAAGATCGAGGCCGCCCGCGCCCTGACCTACCAGGCCGCGGCCGCGTCGGAGCGCGGCGACAAGAACCTCACCTTCCAGGGCGCGGCGGCCAAGTGCTTCGCCTCGGATGTGGCGATGGAGGTGACGGTCGACGCCGTCCAGCTCCTCGGCGGCTACGGCTACACCCGCGACTACCCGGTCGAGCGCATGATGCGCGACGCGAAGATCACCCAGATCTACGAGGGCACGAACCAGGTCCAGCGCATCGTCATGGCGCGCAACCTGCCGTAAGGAACGACGAACAGTGGCGAGGGCACCCCTGGTGGGTGCCCTCGCCGTTTCGTCAGGCATGCTGCGGCCCATGACCGACCCGAGCCAGGCCTTCGACACCGCCGAACGCACCATGTGGGCCGGCCGAGCCCGCGCCTACGCGGTGAGCTTCGCGCGGCTCTGCGCACACCCGGTGGAGCGGCTGCTGGACGCGGCCGAGGTCGAGGCCGGGACGTATGTCCTCGACGTCGGCACAGGGACCGGTACGGCGGCCCTGGCCGCGTCGGCGCGGGGCGCGCGGGTGTCTGCCGTGGACGCCGACGCCGGGATGGTGGCGGTCGCGCGGGCCGCGGGCGTCGAGGCGGAGGTCGCCCTCCTGCCCGAACTGCCCTACCCCGACGGCGAGTTCGAGGCGGTCGTAGCCAACTTCGTCGTCAACCACGTCGGCCGCCCCCGCGCCGCCCTCGCCGAGTTGCGGCGCGTGCTGAAGCCGGGCGGGCGGGTCGCGCTGACCCTCTGGGGTGCGCGGAGGGGCGCCGGGCAGGAACTGTTCGGGCGGGCCTTCGCGGCGGCGGAGGCCGTCATCCCCGTGGATCTGCCGCGACTCGATCCCGCCGAGGACTTCGCGCGTACGGCGGACGGGTTCGCGGAGCTGCTCCGTGAGGCGGGCTTCACGGACGCCGGGGCCGCCGAGCTGGAGTGGGACCACCGCACCACCGTCGACGAGTGGTGGGGCGGAGCCGCCGCCGGGATCGCCACGGCGGGGCTCGTCGTCACCGCGCAGGAGCAGGACACCGTCGTACGGATCAGGGAGCACTTCGCCCGACTGGCCGGTGAATTCACCACCGGGGGAAAGGAGTTGGCCCTGCCGCACGTCGCCTTGGTGGCGTGCGGCAGGGCCAACTGACAGCTCCTCAGTTACCGGAGACCGTGACCTTCTGGTCGTTGTTCAGCTCGTTCACCAGCGTCTTGACCTTCGCCTTGTCCCAGACGAGGTTGCCGCCGGTGGAGCCGGAGATCGGCATGTTCATGGACGTGCCGTCGCCGCCGCTGACGCCCTTCATCGCCCAGAACATGGACGCCAGGTCCCAGAGCGACATGTCCTTGTCGACGCTCAGCGAGTCCAGGCCCGCGCCCAGCGTGGGGTAGAGCTTGAAGGGGTTCATGAGGGTGCCCGGCGTCGCCACCTGGTGGGCCAGGGCCGACAGGAACTTCTGCTGGTTCTTCGTGCGCTGGAGGTCCGAGGCGGCGAACGCGTGCCGGGTACGGACGAAGGCCAGCGCCTCCTCGCCGTTCAGCGTCTGCTTGCCCGCCTTGAAGTCGGCGCCCGAGTACGAGTCCTTGAAGCCCTTGTCGATGTCGATCGTGACCCCGCCGACCGCGTCCACGATGTCCGCGAAGCCGTTGAAGCCGATCTCGACGTAGTGGTCGATGTGCAGGCCCATGTTGTACTCGACGGTCCGGACGAGGAGCGTCGGGCCGTCCTCCGCGTACGCCGCGTTGAGCTTCGTCTGCCGGCCCGTGTTCTGGTACGTCTTGCCCGAGGTGGAGCCCACGTACGACGGGATCGTGACGTTCGAGTCACGCGGCAGCGAGATCAGGGTGTCGCCGCTGTCGCCCACGTGCAGGATCATCATCGAGTCCGTGCGCTTGCCCGCTGCGGAACCGGTGTGCAGCTTCTTCTTCTCGGCCGCGGTCAGCCCCTCGCGGCTGTCGGACCCGACGATCAGGTAGTTCGTGCCGTCGCCCGCCTCCGGCCGGTCGATCACCTTCGACAGGTCGACGTCGCGGTTCAGCTTGGAGTCGGCCCAGAAGTAGGTCGCCACGGAGGTCACGACCAGCAAGGTGACCAGGGTGATCGCGGTCCACTTGATACGACGGCGCCAGTTCGGCGCGCGGCGCGGACCACGCCCGCCGTCCGGCCCCTGCGGTCCGCCCGGCCCGCCACCGCCGTAGACCTGGCCGGTGTTGTAGCCGTCGTACCCGTTGTTGTCGTAGCCGCCCTGGCCGTAGCCGTTCTGGCCCTCGTCATAGCCCTGGCCGCCCGTGTACGACGGCTGCGGCGGGACTCCGGCGCCGTACGGCGGGGCCTGCGGGCCGCGTCGTACCTGGCGCATCACACGTGCGCTCTCCGGCTGTGCGTTCGCGCTACCGCGTCCGTACTCGTCGCCGCGGTTGCCGCCGGACCATCCCTCGGGCCAATCGTTCATGGGGCCCAGTGTGCAGGTAGCTGCCATGTCGTTTACAAGGGTCGTAGGAAAATCAGGGCACTGCTGTTGCGAAGCCAACACAAAGTCCGCAGATGTCCACCCCGGCATAGGGTGGCGTCCATGACAGACCTGCCGGGCAAGCCGACGTCCGCCTCCCGGACCACCCTCAGCCACATCATGACAAACGCCGACACGAACCTTCTCGGTACGGTGCACGGCGGTGTGATCATGAAGCTGGTCGACGACGCGGCGGGCGCCGTCGCCGGGCGGCACAGCGGCGGCCCGGCCGTCACCGCGTCGATGGACGAGATGGCGTTCCTGGAACCGGTCCGCGTCGGTGACCTCGTCCATGTGAAGGCGCAGGTCAACTGGACCGGGCGGAGCTCCATGGAGGTCGGCGTACGGGTCCTGGCCGAGCGGTGGAACGAGTCGACCCCGGCCACCCAGGTCGGCTCCGCCTACCTCGTCTTCGCCGCCGTCGACGCCGACGGCAAGCCCCGCGCGGTCCCGCCGGTCCTCCCGGAGTCGGAGCGCGACGAGCGCCGCTACCAGGAGGCCCAGATCCGCCGCACCCACCGCCTGGCCCGCCGCCGCGCCATCATGGAGCTGCGCGAGAAGCGGGCGGCGGAGGGGCTCGACGACTGAGGCACCGGCGTCCGGTCTGTTACGAACGCCTCACTTAGTCCCCGATACCTGCTCTGTTACGAACACCCCACCTCGTCCCCGGTCACCACCCCGAACTCGCCCTGCTGCACATCCGTCGCCCGCACCCGAGTGACCTGCTTGAAGTCGCTCCCGGCGATCACCTTCAGCACCGGCCCCTGCCCCTTCACCGCGCGCAGCTCGCTCCCGGGCAGCGCCGCCGCGAGGGACTTCGCGGAACGGTCCCAGCGGGGGTCGTAGGCGACGACCGTCCGGCGTACGGCGTGGTCGGCCGCGCTCGTCGGCTGGTGCGTCGTACGGAAGCCGGTCGCCGCCAGCGCCGCGTCCACGCGCTTGCCGAGACCGCCCGTCGCCGTCCCGTTCTCCACCTGGACCTGGATCTGCTGCGGGGCCACGTCCACCTTCACGGCATTGGCGTGCGGCGCCTTGTGCACGGCCAGGGGCTTGTCGTCGCGCAGGGCCTGGAAGAGCTTGGCCGCCTTCGCTTGGTCCCATTTCAGGGTGGAACCGATGCCCTTCACGACGTATCCCATCTGCCCGATCGGGACCGTGGTGAACTCGGAGGAGGACGGGGAGAAAGTGCGCATCGCCCGCCCCAGGTCGAGGAGTTCGCCGGTGCCGAAGCCCTTGTCCGCGCGGACCGAGCCGAGGACCGCGCGGGTCACGTCACGGAACTTCAGCGGGTTCAGCAGCACCCCGGAGGAGGTGGCCTGGTCGATCAGCGCCGCGAGGAAACGCTGCTGGCGCTTCATCCGGCCGAGGTCGGAGGCGCCGTCGACGTGCCGCGAGCGGACGTACTGGAGGGCCTGCCCGCCCATCAGCGTGTGTGTGCCCGCGGGGAGATCGAGACCCGTGTACGTGTCCTTCAGGGGTTCGGCGGTGCAGATCCTCACCCCGCCCAGGACGTCGACCGTCTTCATGAAGCTGGTGAAGTCGACCTCCAGGTAGTGGTCGATCTTCACGTGGGTCATGGACTCGACGGTCTGGACGGTGAGGTTGGGTCCGCCCTCCGCGTACGCCGCGTTGATCTTGATGGGGTGCGGGCCGTGGTGCTCGCCGGTGGTCTGGTCGGTGTGCGGGGGCGTCTCGGCGTAGGAATCGCGGGGGAGGCTGACGACGCTGGCGCGCTCCCGGTCCTCCGAGATGTGCACGATCATGATCGTGTCGGTGCAGTGGCAGGGCGCGCCGCCGAGGTGGTACTCGCGCCGCTCCGCCTCGGTGATCTTGTCGCGGCCGTCGGTGCCGACGAGGAGGACGTTCATGCCGTGGCCCGCGCGCGGGCGGTTCTTCATGTCCTTGAAGGGGTCGACGCGGGAGATGTCGGCGTCGAGGCTGGTGACCACCGCGTGCCCGATCCCGGCGGACGCGAGCACCACCACGGACAGCGTCGTCGCCGCCCGCATGGCCCAGCGCGGCTTCTTCGGCCGTACGGGGGGCCGTGGGCGGCGCTGGGG
>NZ_JBLTJC010000451.1:0-7574 GCF_048158785.1 Streptomyces colwelliae
GAGCAGCGGTGGCGGGCGGGGTAAGGCGGGGTCCCGTCGATCGGGTGTGGGTGTGAGCCGTACCGGAGCTGTCGTTTTCGGTGAGACTGAGCAGTCCGAACTGGGGCTCCGCCAAAGGGGAGTTGGGCATGACGGCACAGAACATCGACGAGGTAGTGGACGGGCTTGCGGGGATCGTGCGGGAGGCGACCCGCGCCGGTGACCGGATCGGGTATTTCGCGGCCCTGTACCGACAGGTGACCGTCGAGATCCGCAAGGCCATCCACGAGGGACAGTTCGAGGACGGCCCCCGCATGGACCGCTTCGACACGCTCTTCGGCAACCGCTACTTCGCCGCGCACGACGCCTGGCTCCGCGACCGGAGCGGGCCGCGCTGCTGGCGCGAGACGTTCGGCCTGCTCGACGACTCCGACACGGTCATCGTCCAGCACCTGATCCTCGGCGTGAACGCGCACATCAACCTCGACCTGGCAGTGGCCGCCGCGGGGACCAGCCCCGGCGAGGACATCCACGCGTTGCAGCACGACTTCCTGCTGATCAACGACATCCTCGCGCGGGTGGTGCTGGTGCTGGAGGACTCGGTGGGTGCGCTGTCCCCTCTCCTTTCCCTGCTGGACAAGGTCGGGGGCCGTACGGACGAGGCGATCCTGGACTTCAGCGTCGTCCAGTCCCGGCAGGAGGCCTGGTACAACGCGGTGCTGCTGGCCGGGCAGACGGAGGCGCAACGCGCGGCCACCATCGAACGGCTCGATGTGCGGGCTGCGGTACTGGCGCGGCTGATTGCGCGGCCGGGGCTTCTCGTCCGGCCTGCGCTGGAGTTGATCCGCCACACGGAGAGCGATGACGTGGCGGCTGTCATCGCGCATCTGGACGGGGCGATGGGGCGGGCTTCCGCCGGGCGGGGCACGAGGGGGTGACCCGGCGGATCGGCCGTCCGCTCAGGACCCCTCGGTGAACAACTCCCGCGCGTCGGCGACCTCGTGGGAGCGGTCGAACCAGGTGCCGAGTTCGTCGAGGTCGGTGGAGGCGAGGATGCGGTCGCGGACGGGGTCGGGGACGTCGATCTGACGCCGTTGGAAGGTGCGCAGGATGGCAGCCGCCCACCCTTCGGCACGCCCTTCCTCCCTGCCTTCTTCCCGGCCTTCCTCCCTGCCTTCACCTCGCACCTGCTCCGCCAGCGGGTGCCGCCAGAAGTACTGCATCGCCGTCATCAGGTCCCTCCACATCTGCTGGGCCTGGCGGTCTGCCAGGCATGAGTCGACGAACTGCACGAAGACCGCGGCGCTGTCCGGGTCGATGGTCCGCAGGGCGGTTGCCAGGGATTCCAGTATGACGGCGGCCTGCGGACCCTTGCCATGTGTCATCGCCGAAAGCACCGCAAGGGGTACGTCCCGTTCGGCCTCCTGATCGTCCACGATCACCGGCACGTTGTCCGGTCCCAGGACGAACGGGCGCACCGTCAGCGAGGGGCATCCGCGTACCCCGAGGTGAATGGGCTCCGCCGCCCAGCGGGCCGTGGCGTGGCTCTGGGTGATGACGATGAGCACGGGCTCGCAGCGGTACTTCTCGTGCAGGTAGCTGAGGTAGTACGGCCAGCTGCCGCGTTTCCTCTTGTCGATATCGCCCTGCGACTCGACGACCAGGAGGTAGGCCCCTTCGTCGGTCTCCGCACGGAGCAACGTGTCCACGCGCCTCTCGACCGGTTCGATCTCGGTGAGGTCCACGTTCATGGCGGCGAACTCACGCGGTTCGGGGAAGGGGATGCGTAACACGCCTTGCAGGGCGCGGGTGAGAAGCGCGGGATCCTTCTGGAAGATCCGGTGCAGCGCCTCGTGGGACGAGCTGACCATCAACTCTCCTTTCTGTCCGATCTATTCGATGTGATCAACGATCTAGGCGGCGTCCAGGTCACACCACACGTACTTGCCGCGCTGCCCGTTCCTGGACAACGGCTGCCACCCCCAGCCGTCGGCGCATGCCCGCACCAACGCGAGCCCTCTCCCTGCCTCGGCATCCAAGAGCTCCCCCAACTGCCCCGGCGGTTCGGGAGGTTCGGGGTCCGCGTCCCACGCCCCGACCCGCAGCACCCCCGCCGCCCACCGCACACGGAGCATCACCGGCCCCTTGGTGTGGAGTACGGCGTTGGCCACCAGCTCCGTCGCGAGGAGTTCGGCGGTGTCCACGACCCGGATGAGACCGTGCGCGGTGAGGACGAGGCGCAGGGTGCGGCGACAGACGGTGACGGCACGGCGGTCGTGCGGGACGGAAAGGGAGTACTCCCAGGGGTCGGGCTCGGTTTCGGGCATGGGTCAGCTCCAGAGGGCCGGTTGATGGGGCGCGGGGGGCATTGCCGCAGCCGTCATGGCAGGACGAAGCGGTGCGCTTCCGCAGCGTGTACGTCGCATCACTGAAGGTAGAGCAAAATTTTTTGCTCGCGCAAGCCGATGCCGTAATCTGACCCCCGAATGAGGCACAGCCGCACGGCAGTTGAGGTCGGGAGGGGCGCATGGCGCCAAGGAGCCAACCCACGGCACGACAGGTGCGCCTGGGCACCGAGTTGCGCCGCTTGCGGGAGGCAGCCGGGCTGAAAGCCCGCGAGGCGGCAGGCCTGTTGAACTCGACGTCAGCGCAGATGAGCCAGGTGGAAGCCGGCTTCGCGGGTGTGAGCGAGGAACGCGTACGACGGCTCGCCGCCCACTATGCCTGTACCGACGCGGCGTTGATCGACGCGCTGGTGGCGATGGCGACCGATCGGACACAGGGGTGGTGGGAAGATTTCCGGGGCGTCCTGTCGACACCGTTCCTGGACGTCGCCGAACTGGAGCACCACGCGACGTTCCTGCGCGACGTGGTCGTCATCCACGTACCCGGCATGCTCCAAACACCCGACTACGCCCGCGCGGTGTTCTCGTACATGAATCCAGGGATGCCCGAGAGCGAGCTGGAACCACGGGTCGAACACCGGATGCGGCGACGGGCGGTCCTGGGAGGAGACAAGCCCACTCCGTACGAGGCGATCGTCCACGAGGTCGCCCTGCGCATCCGCGTCTCCGACCGCCGTGTCGCTCACGCCCAGCTCAGGCAGATGCTGGACCTGAGCGAGCAGAACCACGTCACCGTGCGCGTAATCCCCGTGGACCAGGACGACTTCGCTGGAGGCGGAGCCGCGATGATGTACCTCGGCGGCCCAGTACCGAGACTGGACACCGGCCTACGGGACGCCCCCGTGAACAAGGGGCCCATCGATGCCGAAGCCCAGTTGCAACGACTCCGGACCTTGCTCCTTAAGGTGAGCAAGGCGTCACTCGCTCCCGCTCAGTCGCGGGACTTCATCCACCGTGTGGCGAAGGAACTTTGAGGACCCGCATGACCATGGCCAGGCACTGGCAGAAGTCCACCTTCTCCGACGGCAGCGACGGCGACACCTGCGTCGAAATCGCCGCCACTCCTACCACCCTCCACCTCCGCGAGAGCGACACCCCCGGCACCGAACTCACCATCAACGCAACCCCGTTGGCGCACCTCATCCACACCCTGAAGTCGAACCTGTTCCACGCAACCTGACCCTGTGAGCGCCTCCGGAGCCCGCGCCGCTCGCCATACGATGCCGAGATGCACGCGGACAGCCCCCGAGACGCTCGTGCCCTCCTGATCAACGGCACGGTCGGCGTGGGCAAGACAACCATCGCCGAGGCCGTGGGTGCCCTACTCGCCGACGCGGGGGTCCCGCATGCCGTGCTGGACCTCGACTGGCTGAGCAACTCGTGGCCCACGCCTCCCGGTGACCGGTTCAACTTCGACTTGCTGCTGCGGAACCTGCGGAGCATCGCCGGTCACTACCTCGACGCAGGGGCCACCCGCCTCGTACTCGCCGGTGTGATCGAGAAACAGGACGAGCGGAAGGCACTGGCCGACGCCGTAGGAGTCGACCTCACGGTGTGTCGACTCCGGGCCGAACTACCGCTCATCCAGCAACGCCTGACTTACCGTCACAACTGCACGACCAAGGCACTGCAATGGCACCTGAACCGGTCCGGTGAACTGGACGGCATCCTCGACCGGGCCTCCGTCGACGACTTCACCATCGACACCAGCACAGGCTCCGTCACCGACGTCGCCCTGTCTGTGATCAGGGCGGCCCGCTGGCAATGACCACCGGACCGCCCAACGGCGTCCCACAAAAGGAACGTTGAGGACCCGCATGCCCCAGCCCAGGCACTGGCAGAAGTCCACCTTCTCCGACGGCGGCGACGGCAACACCTGCGTCGAACTCGCCGCCACGCCCACCACCCTCCACCTCCGCGAGAGCGACACCCCCGGCACCGAACTCACCACCACCCGCGCCCCGTT
The DNA here is from genome assembly GCF_048158785.1 of Streptomyces colwelliae. Lineage (NCBI taxonomy): Bacteria > Bacillati > Actinomycetota > Actinomycetes > Kitasatosporales > Streptomycetaceae > Streptomyces > Streptomyces colwelliae. Next base: position 4,351 of record NZ_JBLTJC010000451.1, read on the forward strand.
GACCCACCTCATACGCGGCGTGAAGTCCGGCCTGCCCCTCAGCGATGAATGAGGTCTTTCAGTGAGGCAACCGATCGGGTGATCGCGGCTGGACGCGGACTGAAGCCAGGGCCTCTTGGCAGCTCGGGATTGCGAAGCCGGCCGAGATCCAGGAGCCCCTGCTGCCGCAGTCGTACGCGCCCGCACCGATGGAGTTCAGCTCAGCTGCTCCACGATCAACGCGCCATCTTCTTGAGAGTCCAGTCAAGCGTCATTGCCGACTTGCTCGTAGTGGACGCAGTGAACATGGTGCCGCCGGAATCGGTCTGCAACTCGGACGTGCCGCCGCACTGTACGTCCGTGGCCTTTCCTTCGGTGGGCTGGACATGCACCAGTCCCTTTCCCCGGCAGGTCAGAATGAGCTCCCCGGCCACTCCCGGTGTGCTGTCGGCACCGAAGTGGACGGGGGTCCCGGCGACAAGGCGCAGCCCTGTCCCAGAGGCGGTCACATGCAGAGCCGATGCCGTACGGGCCGGGCTGGCCGTCGCGGAAGGGTGAGCGCCGGAGGTTGCTTGATCTGCCGGGTGACCGCCGCATCCCGCCAATGCCACACCGGCAGCCAGAGCCGCCCACACGGCAGGCGCACGCTTCATGAACTGGTCTCCCAGTACTTGATACGGATGGAATAGGAAGGCGCGGTCAGGGTACCCGAGCCAATGGTTTTGACATTGCACGGGGCAACGATCTCGGTCTTCTTCCAGGGTATTTTGTATCCGTCCGATCCCGGCTTGGCGTTCCCGATCTTGTGTGGGCTGACCGCGAAGGTTCCGGTCAAGGTCGTCGAAGCCGTGATGGAGCCGTGGAGCGTGACGGACAGACTTGCCTCGGCTTTTGCGATCAGCCCGTTGATCTCGCTTTTCGCCGTACCGGTCACGGACGCGCCGACGGTGGCACCCGCTTGGAACGCAACGCTCATCGTGCCGCCCTTGGGGCCGTACGGGCCGGAGCGGAAGACAGGGACAGGCGCACCGATGAAGTAGCCCTTCTTGGCCCCGAAGCTGGTGGCCACCTCGCCCACTTCGGGGCAGGCCTGCGGGCGGGCGGTTACCGCGTCAGCCGCTTGGGCGGCCGGCGCGGTAACCAGACTTGCCGATGCGATTGTCGCGAGCACGGCTATTGAGGCCCGGAACATGAATCCCCCTGGTCAGGCATTGCACATGGTGATCTTGGTCGACCAGGAACGTAGCGCACCCTCAGATAATCGATCAACAGTTTTGAGGCGAACTTGAGACGCCCCATTTTTTGACGTTCCATCAGAGAGCATTTAATTCAGGCAGAGGTCGCCCCGTACGCCCTTAGGGCCGTGTGGATCGCTTCGTTCGCATGTTCGTCCAACTGCCCTCTGTGTGCGACGAGTTCGGGTAAAGCATGTCCAATTCGCTCGCACCCGGGCCGGCTAATGGCGACCGAAGGCGACAGCCGAAATCATCGCTGTCGGCAGTGAATCTCCAGGCACAGCCCCCTACGCGGGTTACCGCCTAACACTCCGCCAACGCCGCCTCGTTGTCCGCCTGCCCCGGTCGCACCCCCAACGCGAGCCAGTGGCCTGCCGACCGGCAAGCGGTTCGTTCAAGACCCCGTACGTCCTGCGATCGAGACTCTCCGTATGACCGAACAAACCTTCACCCCTGCGTTGGGCCGCTTCGCCCCCACCCGCTTCTACGACCCCGTCGTCGCCCTGACCCGTGAACGCCTCTGGCGCGGCCTGCTCGCCCTGTACGTGGCGCCGCAGCCCGGCGACGTGATCGTCGACGTGGGCTGTGGCACCGGCTCCACGGCCCTGTTGCTGAACCGTGTCGAGCCGCGGGCACGGGTCGTAGGCGTCGACCCCGATCCTGACGTACTGACCACCGCGCGGCGCAAGGCCGAGGCCGAGGCAGACGCAGACGCAGACGCAGACGGCGTGGCACCGGAATGGCACGTCGGCATGGGCGACGCGCTGGAGGAGATCCTGGGTGCCGACTCCGCGAGCACGGTCGTCTCCAGCCTCGTGCTCCATCAGTGTCCGGTCGCGACGAAGCGCGCGATCCTCGCGTCGATGTTCGCGGTACTGGTGCCCGGCGGCAAGCTGGTGATCGCCGACTACGGGTTGCAGCGGACCGGACTGATGCGCCTCGCGTTCCGGACCGTGCAGCTGGCGGACGGCAAGGAGGACACCCAGCCCAACGCGGACGGTGTCCTTCCCAGGCTGATCTCCGAAGCCGGATTCCGCGATGTGCGCGAGGCCGAGGTCGTGTCAACGATCAGCGGATCGATCTCCGTCTACGTCGCGCGCCGCCACTGACCCGCGCAGCACGGGCAGCACGGGCAGCACGGGCAGCACGGGCAGCACGGGCAGCACGGGCAGCACGGCCGATGACCCGCGCAGCACAGGCAGCACGGCCGACGGAGTCATCCCCAGCATCTCGCGCATCTGCCGGTTGAAATGCGCCTGATCGGCGAAGCCGCCCGTGATCGCCGCGTCGGCGAGCGGCTGGCCCTCGCGCAGTGCCTCGACCGCGCGGACCAGTCGCTGCCAGATGCGCCAGCGCGGAAGCGGCATACCCAACTGGTGCTGTGCCAGGGCACGTAGACGTTGGGGTGAGAGTCCGACCGTCGCGGCAAGGGCGGGCATCGGAATCCTCCGGTCCGCCAGGGTGCTCATCGCCTCCACCAGGCGCACATCGAGACCGCTCGACGGATACGCGCCGGCGGGGCGGACATCGTCCTCGCTCAGGTCGTGCAGCTCTGGCGCGGCGGTGATGCCGTGGTCGCAACGGTCGCGCAGCCTGTCCGCGAACGCGCAGTGCGGCTCGACGAAGAACGTGCGGAGGTGCGGCGTCGCGAGCATGCGATGCCGCACCATCGGCGGCACGACCAGCGCCACGGCGCGATGGTGGGTTCCGGAGGCATCCACCATGGTCACCTCGCCCTGGACGGCGACGGCGACCTGGAAGGCGCCATGCCCATGAGAGGCGTTGTCGGTCGAGGGGCCCCGGTAGAACGCGTACCCCTCGCGGATGACGAACCGCGGCTCCGTCTCTCCCCTGGCCTCCACGGCGTCCGTCAGACCACCCGCGTCCCTCGCCGCCACACCCCGCTCACCAACGGCACCCCCGGCCGATACGCCAGATGCACATGGCTGGGCGCGTCCAGCAGCACCAGGTCGGCCCGCGCCCCCGCCGCGATCCGCCCCACGTCATCCC
>NZ_JBLTJC010000452.1:0-7567 GCF_048158785.1 Streptomyces colwelliae
GGGGTACGGGGCGCTGATGCGGGGGCTTCCGGCGAGCGGGCCGGCAGCCACCGAGCCCTCTGCCGCCGTGGCGGCACCGGAGGTCAGCGCGGCCTGACGACCCTGCGATGGCACGGCCACGCCACCACCTTCCCGACGATGCCATTTCCGACGACGAGCCCCCTACCCGCACGTCTTCTGCGGGTAGGGGGCTCGTCGTCGTGACCGGCGATGACCGCCGACGGGCGTCGGTCAGTAGCCGACGTTCACGCCGACGTTGTGGGGGAGCGCGCCGAGGGTGCCGCCGACGGTGCCCAGGACAGTCGCCTTGACCGAGTCGACCTCGGCGAGGAGGTCCGCACTGCTGAGGGTCGTCGAACCGACGCTGACGCTGACCTGCGGACTCACACCGCCGGAGACGGTGTCGAGCTCGGCGTCGGAGATCTCGAGGGTCTGAACCTGGGGAGCGGAGTTCATGGGGAAACTGCCCTTCGCGTGGTGGTCCACATGGGGATGCGGTCCCGCTGGGGGACAGGCTGCGGGCCGCGATGCGCAGGATCAAACCACGCGATGTGCGGGGCATCCAGTCCGAGCCCGCTCCCGGCACGGCAGTTGAACGCGACGGCGACCGAACCGTGTGAGTGTGCACACGAGTTGGGTCCGGGTTCTCTACATGGGGCGGCGCACAGCGGGCTTACAGACAGTGCGGCGGCCGGTTCGAACCGGACAACTCTGCCCCAACGGGCCCCGCCCGTCCCGCGGTTGCGCACGCCCTGTGCAGATTCGGTCATGAATGACGTCACGGACGGCGTCACGGACGGCGTCACGGATGCATCCGCGCCCCCTTCACCACCTTGTCCACCCCGTTCCGCGGCCCGTACACCGCCAGCCCCACCACATCCAGCTCGGCCGTGGCGACGGCCCGGACCGCCGCCCGGTTGTCGCGGTCGTTGCCGGTGGTGAAGAGGTCGGACGTGAAGACCGCGCGCGGCAGGGCGCGGGACAGGGCCCGTCCGTGGGCCGCCACGAGGATCTCCTTCGTGGCCTCGAAGACCATCACCGGCTGCCGGAACATCGGCAGATACCGCACCCCGTCCGCGTCCTCGTACGGCTCCCCGATCACCTCGGGAACCTGCGCGCCCAGGCCGCTGACCAGGAAGGACGTGACGTTCAGCCGCTGCCAGGGCTCAAGGTCGTCCCGCAGCAGGACGGCGATCTTGGTGTCGAAGCGGATGGGTTCCGCAGTGGTGTCAGTGCTCATACGTCGACCGGCACCCGCGCGGTCGCCATCGGCGCCATGACCTACGGCGCACCCGACCGCGGCCACCCCGTCTGGTCCCTCGACGAGGAGACCAGCCGTCCCCTGATCAAGCACGCCCTCGAAGCCGGCATCAACTTCTTCGACACCGCCAACCTGTACTCGAACGGCTCCAGCGAGGAGATCCTCGGCCGCGCCCTCAAGGACTTCGCCGACCGCGACGACGTGGTGATCGCGACCAAGCTCCGGCACCCGATGCGCCCGGGTCCCAACGGCCGCGGCCTGTCGCGCAAGGCGGTCATGGCCGAGGTCGACCACTCGCTGCGCCGCCTCGGCACCGACCACATCGACCTGTACCAGGTGCACCGCAACGACCACGCGACACCGCTGGAGGAGACCCTCGAAGCCCTCAGCGACCTCGTCAGGGCGGGCAAGGTGCGCTACCTCGGGGCCTCGTCCATGCACGCCTGGGAGTTCGCGAAGGCGCTGCACCTCCAGGAGCGGCACGGCTGGGCGCGGTTCGTGTCGATGCAGGACCACTACAACCTGCTCGCCCGTGAGGAGGAGCGGGAGATGATCCCGCTGTGCCTGGACGAGGGCGTCGGGGCGATCATCTGGAGCCCGCTGGCCCGTGGCCGACTGGCCCGCGCCTGGGACGACGCGAGGTCCACGGACCGTTCCGCCGCCGACGGCGACTACGCCGACCTGCTCTACTCGCCGGCCGAGGACGCGTCCAACCACGCGATCGTCGACGCCGTCGGGAAGGTCGCCGCCGCACACGGCGTGAGCCGCGCGCAGATCGCCCTGGCCTGGCTGCGCCACCAGCCCGTCGTCACCGCGCCCCTGGTCGCGGCCGGTTCGATCCGGCAGATCGACGAAGCCGTGGCCTCGCTGGACGTCGAGCTGACCGACAACGAGGTGCGCGAGCTGGAGGGCCCGTACACGCCTCGGTACGACTGGCAGGGCGTGTCCGACGAGGCCGAACTCGACGCGATCCGGGCCCGCATCCCCGGTATGGCGCTGTCGTGACGCCGAGGGGCAACTCGATGGACGACTCCCCGCTCACCCCCAACTCCCTTACGAATCAAGCCCCAAGGAGACACCGATGACACAGGTACAGGTACCGGTACTGGTATTGGTGACCGGCGGATCCGGGTTCATCGGGAGCTGGTGCGTGCTCGCGCTGCTGCGCGCCGGGCACGAGGTCCGCACCACCGTGCGCGACCTGGGACGGGAGCCCGCGCTCCGCGCACACCTGCACGCCGCGGCCGAGTTCGACGACGCGAGGCTGACCGTCGTACGGGCCGATCTGCGCGGTGACGACGGGTGGGCGGACGCGGTCCGTGGGTGCGCGTACGTGCTGGACGTCGCCTCGCCGACACTGCGGAACGCGCCGGAGAGCGAGGAGGCGATGGTCGGCGCCGCCGGAGAGGGCGTGCTGCGGGTGTTGCGGGCGGCCCGCGACGCCCGCGTCCGCAGAGTCGTGCTGACCAGCGCGTTCGGTGCCGTCGGGTATGGGCACCCGCCGCGCTCGACGCCGTTCACGGAGGAGGACTGGACGGACGTCGACGCCGACATCCCGCCGTACCAGAGGTCGAAGACGCTCGCCGAGCGGGCGGCCTGGCGGTTCGTGCGGGAGGAGGGGGACGGACTCGAGCTCGCCGCCGTGCATCCGGTCGGCGTGCTCGGACCCGTCCTCGGGCCCGACGATCCGCCGTCGCTGCGGATCATCCGGGGCATGCTCGACGGCGAGGTGGCGGTCTGCCCGCCGTTCGGATCGAGCTGGGTCGACGTCCGTGACGTCGCGGACCTTCATCTGCGCGCCATGACCGACCCCGCGGCGGCCGGTGAGCGCTGGCTCGCTTCCGCCGGTCGCAGCCTGCGCACCGTCGAGGTCGCCCGCGTTCTGCGCGGCCGGCTCGGCGACCGTGCCGCGAAGGCACCCACACGCGAACTCCCCCTGGCCCTCGCCCGCTTCCTCAGCCGGTTCAACCCGCGGCTGCGCGCGCTGCGTCCGCAACTCGGCCAGGACTTCGACGCCACCGGTGCGAAGGCGGAGCGGCTCCTCGGCTGGACGCCCCGCCCCGTCGCCGACACCATCGCCGACACCGCGGAGAGCCTCCTCGCCCACGGTCTGGCCACGGGGAGGTGAGTCCCCCGCCCTCGACCCCCGGCCATCGCTCCCCGGCCGTCGGCAGGAGCACTTCGGGAAACCGTATTGCCCAGTGCGGCCCTGTGTTCGAGAGCAGACATGTCAGGATGATGATCTGACAGCCACTCACCAAGACGGAGCCTGGCCCCATGACCTCTCCCAGCGGGGACGGCAGTGGCGCGCAGCCACTGATCATCGACACCAGCAAGCCCCACCCGGCCCGGATGTACGACTACTTCCTCGGCGGCAAGGACAACTACGAGGTCGACCGGGAGGCCGCCGAGCAGTTCATCAAGGCGGCGCCGGAGGTGCGGGAGGGCGTCCGGGCCAACCGGCGCTTCATGCACCGGGCCGTCCGGCACGTCGTGGAGGAGGGCGGGGTACGGCAGATCCTCGACATCGGCACCGGGCTCCCCACCGAGCCGAACGTGCACCAGATCGCGCACGCCATCGCCCCGGACACCCGGATCGTCTACGTCGACAACGACCCGATCGTCAGCACCCACTCGATGGCTCTCATGGAGGACACCGACACCTCCGTCATCCTGGCCGACCTGCGCGATCCCCGCGCCGTCCTCGACCACCCCGAGGTGCGCAAGGCCATCGACTTCGACGAGCCGGTGGCCGTACTGCTGGTCGCCGTCGTGCACTTCCTGCCCGACGACGGGGATCCGTACGGCATCGTCGCGACCCTGCGCGACGCGCTGCCGGCCGGCTCGTACCTCGTCCTGTCGCACGCCACGGGCGACATCCACGAGGACGGCCGGCACGACGCCGCGTCCGTCTACAACCGGGCCACCGCCACCCTCAACCTCCGCACGCACGCCCAAGTCCTGGACTTCTTCGGCGACTTCACGCTCGTGGACCCGGGCCTGGTCCGCGTCACCCACTGGCGGCCCGAGGAGACTCCCGCCCCGGGCGCCGCGCCGATCGGCATCTACGGCGGGGTGGCCCGCAAGGACGCCTGAGCGGGCGGCGACCCCCAGAACCTCATCAACAGCTGTAGCTGCGCTTGCCGTTGATGAGGTACCGGTCCTCCGCCTCCGTCAGCATCTTGTACGAGGCGGTCCAGCAGCCGCCCGAGCCGGTGCTGATGTAGAGCGGGCCGGCGTACTTGCCCGTAGTAGCCGTCGTCCGTGCCGCAGGCGCTGCTGGCGCTGGTGCCCGGACAGGCTTGCAGGAACATGTAGTTGGCGTTGCCCGGTGTCTCATTTCGGAAGATCACGCAGAGCAGGCCTCCGCCGGCGTAGGCGGCCATGCTGCCGTCGTCGCCGTTGACGTCACCGGGCAGGTTGCCGTCGACGTACACCAACGTGTTGTAGTTGCCGGCGGTCGGCTGCTCGGCGGCGGACGCGGAGGTGAGCAGTGCGCCCACGGCGGCCAGGGCGGCGACCGGCAGGCCCAGTGTTCGCTGTATTCGCTTCATGGTCGGCCCCTTCTCGTTGAGAACTGATGTTCGATTCAAGGGGTGCGGAAGGGCGCGCAAGCCCAGCCACGGAACGGCTCTAGCGGTACGGCTCTAGCGGAACGTCGTCTCGCGGAGCCCGGCCGCAAGCCAGGCCCACCGCGGCGAGCTCCTGCACCTCGTAGTGGAAGCGGCGCACGACGTGCACGAGCACCGCCCCCACGTCGCCGATCCACAGCGGCACGCTCAGTCCCGTACCGGCCACCGCGCTGGTCCACACCTGAGAGTCGCGGTCCGCGTTGGCCTCGACGGTCCAGCCGTTCGCCGAGGTCGCCGGGCGTTTCGGCCCGCGCGCCCGGGCGGTCCCGGCGTCCGCCGCGGAGGCGGTGGGCGCCATCGAACCGACGGCCACGGCCGCCCCGATGACGGCGGACGCCCTGACGACCGTCCGCCGTGTCATGTCGTGATCCACGTTCTCTGTCTCCCTTTCCGGAGTGGTCAGAACAGGCCGAAGATCACGAAGAACGGCACGAGGGAAGCGGTGGCGCACACCGGCCAGTAGCGGGAGGCCCGGACCGGCGTCCGGCGCCGCAGCCAGCTGTTGGCCAGCCCCCAGACCAGGCCGAACAGGCAGAACACCGGCGCGGCGATGACCAGCCAGAGCAGCATCCCGTCGTTCTCGTTCGGGTCCTGCGAGGTCCAGCCGATGGCCGCGAGCGGCCCGTTGGCCAGGATGTACCACGCCAGGAACAGCGGAACGACGGCCGGAATCCCGAGGAGCAGGTTCACGGCCACGGGGACGCTCAGCTTCCGCATACGCTCATTCTTCACGATCGTGTCGGCCTGGCCGGTGGTGAGCGACGGGCGGGCGATACCGAGCTGGTGGGCGTTGTGCGAGCCGAATCAGGCGGTCGACGCACGACTCCCCGGGACAGCACCGAGGCGAGAGGAGCCCGAGTGACGGGCGGGCCGTGATCCGGGATGGCCGAATCTCGCCCCTGCGGCTATCCCATGGCCACCCCCCGTTCACGTCTCCCGCGAAACATGCGCCACATGAGACGTTTCACCCCCGCCCTGGCCCTCGGCACGGCCGCGCTCCTGGCCACCCCGTTCGCCGCCCAGGCCTCCCCCGGCAACGCCGGCGGCAACGCCCACACCGACAGCTTCGGCACGAAGGCCGTGTACACGCCGGAGCAGAACTCCCGCTCGTACCAGAAGGCCCCGGCCGGCTTCACCCCCGTCTTCACCGAGAACGTGTCCCGGCACGGATCCCGGTCCGCGACCGACAGTTCGGACGGCGACCTGATCCTCGCGCTGTGGAGCAAGGCGCAGGCGGAAGGCCAACTCACCGCGAAGGGCCGGGAGTTCGGGCCGAAGGCGCAGGCCCTCGAAGCCGCCATGAGCACCGTCGGGTACGGCGACCTCAGCGCGCGCGGCAAGAAGGAGATCCAGGCCACCGCCGTACGGATGGAGAAGCGGCTGCCGACCCTCTTCGCGTCGATCGCGAAGAACAAGGAGCCCATCGACGTCGTCAGTTCGGGGCAGGGGCGTGCCGTCGACAGCGCGAACCTCTACGGCGCCGCGCTCGCCCGGACCGACCCCGACCTGACCTCCCTCATCGGCGCGACCCGCACCGACAAGGACCTCCTCTACTTCCACAAGGCCGACGGCGGTGCCGCCTACCGCGACTACATCGCGAACGACAAGCGCCTCGCGGCCACCCTCACGTCCGTCACCGATCAGCCGAAGACCCACAGCGCCGCCCGCGACGTACTGAAGAAGCTCTTCAAGCCGGCGTTCGTGGACCGGATCACGGCGGGCGAGTTCGCCTCGATCGGCACGGACGTCGAGGCCGCCACCGCCGTCTACAACCTGTACGCCATCGCCCCCGCGATGAGCGAGGAGAGCCCGGGCGGCAAGGGCTGGGGCATGGACCGGTACATCTCGGCGCGCGACGCCGACTGGTTCGGGTACATCTCCGACGCCGAGGACTTCTACGAGAAGGGGCCGGGCTTCGCCGACAGCGACATCACGTACAAGATGGCGGACGTCCTGCTCGACGACTTCTTCAAGAAGGCCGAGGCCAAGCGCGACGGCACGAGCGACCTGGGCGCCGAACTCCGCTTCACCCACGCCGAGGAGATCATCCCGCTGGCCGCGCTGATGGGCCTGCCCGGCAGCACGAAGGGCGTCACGGCCGACCAGCCGTACACCTACGCGAGCAACCCGTGGCGCGGCGCCTCCGTCGCCCCGCTCGGCTCGAACATCCAGTGGGACGTGTTCCGCAAGGGCGACACCTACCTCGTCCGCATGCTCTACAACGAGAAGGAGACCGCCTTCAAGGCGAGCTGCCGTCCCGTCTCGAAGGGCAGCAAGTTCTACGACCTGAACGAGCTGCAGCGCTGCTTCGGGCGTACGACAACCTCGAACGGCTGACCCAGCGGCTGATCAACTCCCGCCACCGACACCGGCGTTACGACGGCCCCGCGCTCCCCCAGGCGCGGGCCACCGCCGCCCCGAACGTCCGCCCGCTCATCCCGGCCCGCCGGTACGCGGCGACGGCAGGCGTGTTGTCCGCGTCCACCATCAGCGCGGCCCGCCCGTGCTCCCGTACGAGAGCGTCCACGACGAACCGCGAGACGGCCGCGGGCGGCGAGTGGCGCCCCGCTCAGCCGGCCGTCGCCTGAGAGACGGCGGTGCTGCCGCACTGCGCGTCGTCCCACTCATCGAGGACCGCGCGCAGCATGGCGGCGATTTCGGGATGGACGTTCTT
>NZ_JBLTJC010000453.1:0-7552 GCF_048158785.1 Streptomyces colwelliae
TCCGGGGACGGCGCACGCACCGACACCACGGCGGCGTCCGGCCACCCCCATGGACAAACAGCGATTCACCCTCGCCGTCCTCACCATCGTCCCGCTCGTCGTGGCGTGCGGCAGCGAGAAGACGAACAGCGGCAGCGGATCCGTCGACGTACAGCGGCCCGTCACCGGCGTCGACTGGCGGGTGCAGAGCATCACCACGGACGGCTCGGCACGGCAGGTGCACGGCACCCCGCGGCTCACCTTCGACGCCGCGAGCGCCAAAAACACCAAGGTCGGCGGCAAGGTCGGCGGCCACCTCGGCTGCAACGCCGTCAACGCGACGGCCACCGTACGCGCCGGACACATCACGCTGGGCCGCCCGTCCACCACCCGAATGATGTGCGACGCCTCACTCATGGGCACCGAACGCGCGCTGCTCGGCCTCTTCGGCGGCCAGGTCGGCTACCGAGTGGATCACGACACCCTCACGCTGACCAGCGGAAACGGCACGATCGTGCGCGCCGTCGCCGCCAAGTGATCCACTACCGACGAGTAACCCGAATTCGGACCAGTGGTCGATCTCGCCTACACTCGGTGCCGTGCCACGTGGTGACGGTCGACTCAGTCATGATCTGCTCCCCGGCGAGAAAGGACCCCAGGACGCTTGCGGCGTCTTCGGAGTCTGGGCTCCCGGTGAAGAGGTCGCCAAGCTCACTTACTTCGGGCTCTACGCCCTCCAGCATCGGGGTCAGGAATCCGCGGGAATCGCGGTCAGTAACGGCTCCCAGATCCTCGTCTTCAAGGACATGGGCCTCGTGTCCCAGGTCTTCGACGAGACCTCCCTCAGTTCGCTCCAGGGTCATATCGCGGTCGGTCACGCCCGCTACTCGACCACCGGCGCCTCCACCTGGGAGAACGCCCAGCCGACGTTCCGCGCCACCGCGCACGGATCCATCGCGCTCGGCCACAACGGCAACCTGGTCAACACCGCGCAGCTCGCGGAGATGGTCGCCGACCTCCCCAAGCAGGAAGGCCGTACGCCCCGCGTAGCGGCCACCAACGACACCGACCTCCTGACCGCGCTCCTCGCGGCCCAGGCCGACCCCGACGGCAAGCCGCTGACCATCGAAGAGGCCGCCCACGCGGTCCTTCCGCAGGTCAAGGGCGCCTTCTCGCTCGTCTTCATGGACGAGCACACCCTCTACGCCGCCCGCGACCCGCAGGGCGTCCGCCCGCTGGTCCTCGGCCGGCTGGAGCGCGGCTGGGTCGTCGCCTCCGAGTCCGCCGCCCTCGACATCTGCGGCGCCGCGTACGTCCGCGAGATCGAGCCGGGCGAGTTCGTCGCCATCGACGAGAACGGCCTGCGCACCTCCCGATTCGCGGAAGCGAAGCCCAAGGGCTGCGTCTTCGAGTACGTCTATCTCGCCCGCCCCGACACCGACATCGCCGGGCGGAACGTCTACCTCTCCCGTGTCGAGATGGGCCGCAAGCTCGCCGAGGAAGCCCCGGTCGAGGCCGATCTGGTCATAGCGACTCCGGAGTCCGGCACCCCGGCCGCCATCGGCTACGCGGAGGCCTCGGGCATCCCGTTCGGTGCGGGTCTGGTGAAGAACGCCTACGTCGGCCGTACGTTCATCCAGCCTTCGCAGACCATCCGGCAGCTCGGTATCCGCCTGAAGCTGAATCCGCTGAAGGAAGTCATCAAGGGCAAGCGCCTGGTCGTCGTCGACGACTCGATCGTGCGCGGCAACACCCAGCGCGCCCTGGTGCGCATGCTCCGCGAGGCCGGCGCCGCCGAGGTCCACATCCGGATCTCCTCGCCGCCCGTGAAGTGGCCCTGCTTCTTCGGCATCGACTTCCCCACCCGCGCCGAACTCATCGCCAACGGCATGACCATCGATGACATCGGCACCTCACTCGGCGCCGACTCGCTGGCGTACATCTCCATCGACGGCATGATCGACGCGACCACCATCGACAAGCCGAACCTGTGCCGTGCCTGCTTCGACGGCGAGTACCCGATGGAGCTCCCGGACCCCGAACTGCTCGGCAAGCAGCTCTTGGAGACCGAGCTGGCGGCCGGTCCTGCCGCCACGGCCGCGGCCGACGCGATCCGTCGCCCGTAGAAGCCCCGTATCACCAACCCGAAAGATCCCAGGCAATGTCTGAGACCCCCGCTTCCGGTGCATCCGGTGCTTCCTACGCCGCCGCCGGCGTCGACATCGACGCGGGCGACCGCGCCGTAGAACTCATGAAGGAGTGGGTGAAGAAGACCCAGCGCCCCGAGGTCCTCGGCGGCCTCGGCGGCTTCGCCGGGCTCTTCGACGCCTCCGCCCTCAAGCGGTTCGAGCGCCCCCTGCTCGCCTCCGCCACGGACGGCGTCGGCACGAAGGTCGACATCGCCCGCCAGCTGGGCGTCTACGACACGATCGGCCACGACCTGGTCGCCATGGTCATGGACGACATCGTGGTGTGCGGCGCCGAGCCGCTCTTCATGACCGACTACATCTGCGTCGGCAAGGTGCACCCCGAGCGTGTCGCGGCCATCGTGAAGGGCATCGCCGAGGGCTGTGTGCTGGCCGGCTGCGCCCTGGTCGGCGGCGAGACCGCCGAACACCCCGGTCTGCTGGGCCCGGACGACTTCGACGTCGCCGGCGCCGGTACGGGCGTCGTGGAGGCCGACCGGCTGCTCGGCCCGGATCGCATCCGCACGGGTGACGCGGTCATCGCGATGGCGTCCTCCGGACTTCACTCGAACGGGTACTCGCTCGTCCGGCATGTGCTCCTGAACCAGGCCGGTCTCGACCTGGAGGCACGCGTCGAGGAGCTCGGCCGCACGCTCGGCGAGGAACTCCTCGTGCCCACCAAGATCTACTCGCTGGACTGCCTGGCGCTGACCCGTACGACCGACGTGCACGCCTTCTCGCACGTCACCGGCGGCGGACTCGCCGCGAACCTCGCCCGGGTGATCCCGGACGGCCTGCACGCGATCGTGGACCGCTCCACCTGGACCCCGGCGCCGATCTTCGACCTCGTCGGCAGGACGGGCCAGGTCGAACGCCTGGAGCTGGAGAAGACCCTGAACATGGGCGTCGGCATGATCGCGATCGTCCCCGAGGAATCGGCGGACGTGGCCCTGGAGACCCTGGCCGACCGCGGGGTCGAGGCGTGGGTCGCGGGCGAGATCACGGAGCGCGGAGATTACGCGACGGGTGCGGAGATGGTCGGCGACTACGCATAAATCGGGCCCGAGTCAGCCCTCCGGCGTTTGAGGAGCGAGGTCCGGGGCGGAGCCCCGTGACGGCAGCACAAAACCCGGTCCGGTGCTTGATGCCCCGGACCGGGCGAGGTGCAGTCAGCTGACGGGAAGATCTAACCGGTGAGCGCGCTGCAAGCGATTACGCACCGCGACGTTGAGACTGGGGACCGGACTCGTCGTCCTCGTCCTCGTCATCGTCGTTATAGAGATCCGCGTACTGAGCGTACGGGTCGTCTTCTTCCTCGTCGTCGTCCTCGAACGGCTCGCCATTCGGCGGCTGGTTCGAAGTCGAAGCGCCCAGCTCATTGGCCAGACGCGAGAGGTCAGTCCCGCCGCTGCTGTACTTCAGCTGGCGGGCGACCTTCGTCTGCTTGGCCTTTGCCCGGCCGCGCCCCATGGCTCGACCCCCTCGGATACGGGGCTCGGTGGCCCCAGAGTCTTGACACGCGTTCATGATCTGGAACGGACTCTCCGTGGAGAGACCGGTCCGTAGGGCTTCCACGGTACCTGAGCCCGCGCCCATACGGTACGTCGCCCGCAGCACGTGCCGGGCTCCAGGACCCGCGAGGTGCCCTGTACTCGCTGGTCAACCGCGATTTTAACCACTTCTTGGCAGGCGACCCGCCGACGAACGTGAGAGTTCTCTCTAAGTCGTCGCCGACGGGTACCGAAGACGCCTGCCGAGCGGCTTACCGGAACCTCAGCGTCCGCGTGTGCCGACCGCCTCGTGCATCCGCTGCTCGGCGATCCGGTCGGCCGCGGCGGCCGGCGGAATACCGTCTTCCTTCGCACGTGCGAATATTGCCAGCGTGGTGTCGAAGATCTTCGCGGCCTTCGCCTTGCACCGCTCGAAGTCGAACCCGTGCAGCTCGTCGGCGACCTGGATCACCCCGCCGGCGTTCACCACGTAGTCCGGCGCGTAGAGGATCCCGCGGTCGGCGAGGTCCTTCTCGACGCCCGGGTGCTCCAGCTGGTTGTTGGCCGCGCCGCACACAACCTTGGCGGTCAGCAACGGCACGGTCCGGTCGTTCAGGGCGCCGCCGAGCGCGCAGGGGGCGTAGACGTCGAGCCCCTCGACCCGGATCAGCGCCTCCGTGTCCGCGACGGCCGTCACGCCCGTCGGGTGCTTGTCGAGGATCCGTCGTACGGACTCCTCGCGCACGTCCGTGATCACGACCTCGGCGCCCTCGTCCCGCAGGTGCTCCACCAGGTGGTGCCCGACCTTCCCGACGCCCGCGATGCCGACCCTGCGGCCGTTCAGCGACGGGTCGCCCCACAGGTGCCGGGCGCTGGCCCGCATGCCCTGGAAGACACCGAAGGCGGTCAGGACGGAGGAGTCGCCCGCGCCGCCGTTCTCGGGGGAACGCCCGGTCGTCCAGCGGCACTCGCGCGCCACGACGTCCATGTCGGCGACATACGTACCGACATCGCACGCGGTCACGTACCGCCCGCCGAGCGAGGCCACGAACCGGCCGTAGGCGAGCAGCAGTTCCTCGGTCTTGTCGCGCTCCGGGTCACCGATGATCACGGCCTTGCCGCCACCGTGGTCCAGACCGGCCATGGCGTTCTTGTACGACATCCCGCGGGCGAGGTTGAGCGCGTCTGCGACGGCGTCGGCCTCGCTCGCGTACGGGTAGAAGCGCGTGCCGCCCAGAGCGGGGCCCAGCGCGGTGTTGTGGATGGCGATGACGGCCTTGAGGCCGCTGGCCCGGTCCTGGCAGAGCACGACTTGCTCATGACCGCCCTGGTCCGAGTGGAACAGGGTGTGCAGGACGCCGTTGTCTACGTCGGTCACGGTGGTGACTCCTGGGTGAGTGGCGGCGGTTGGAGACAGGCTCCCGTAGGGGTGGCGGGTGCCGTGGCATGAGCGTAGAGCCTGGGTAGGGCCGCCATCCGTGCAGTGTTCAGGATCACCTACCGAAGGGGGGTGTCCGTGCGACGATTTGCATAGTTTTCCCGCGCGTTCGTGAGCGGGTTCCGAAGGTTTTCCCGACAGCCGGTGGGGGAGGGAGCAGGCGTGCCCAAGAAGGTGTCCTCGGTGACCGTCCCGTACGCGACGTATCTGCGGGTCTATGAGCCGCTGGCCGCCTTCCCCGAGCCCGAGCGCGGCCACTGGGCGCGCTACGCCCGTCGCCCCGACCGCCCGTCGTACCAGGACGAACTGCGCCGGGCGCTGGCCGACCTGCTGCCCACCCCGCCGGTCCCGGTGCCGGTGCACGAGAGCGCGGACGCCTTCGTGGTGGAGGTCGACGGCGTGGTCTGCGTCTGCCCCTGGCGCACCCGGCTGCGCGGCTGGCAGGCCCTGGGGGACCTCGCGGAGGAGCTTCCGCCGCCGGTCCTGGACGCCGTACTCCCGCCGCTCGTACGGCATCAGGCCACCCAGGACTACGAGCGCTGGCTGGCCCGGAACCCGGACGCCCGGCCGTGGATCCGCACGGCGACCTGGCAGGTGCCGCTGAACTGGTTCGTGCTCGTCGGCGACGAGGAGCGGCGCTACGACAAGGCCTCCGGGGACGATCCGCCGATGCTGCGCTACCGGACGCCCATGGTGCAGGCGCGGCGGCGCACGGCGCGGGCGCTGCGGACGCTGAAGGACGCGATGGACGACGGGCCGCTGATCGACGGTCTGGTGGACGTGGGGCGCTGGCTGGAGGAGTTCCATCCGCGGTCGCTGGTGGAGTTGGACTACGGCGGGCTCGTGCACGTCCTGCCGGCCGGCGAGCTGGAGGACGACCACTCGGCGGCGGACGTGGCCGCCGGCATCGAGGCGCTGCGGACCGGGGACGGGGCGGCGGCGGGCGAGGCGTACGGGCGGCTCGTGGAGCGCTGGCGGTCGGTCAGGGACCGGCGCTCGGCGAACTGACGTGAAGATCGACGGGGCCGGCGCTTTCGAACGCGGCTGACATCTTCGAACAGATGCGCATAGGATTCTTACGGTTCGTCAACACGGGACGTAGGTCCCGATACGGACGATTGATGTCAAGCGTGACGGACCGCACGTACAGATCCCTTGCGCCGCTTGCCCCTCCTCGTGCCAAAATAGGACAAGGAGTCCGGGGAGGACTCCATCCGTCATGCTTTGGGCGGAACCTCGGTATTGCGCGCTTTGGGGGGTCTGGATGACTCCTGATCGCCCCTGTGACTGATCGTCACAGTGGTGTGACTGTCCGCTATGGCATGGTCCATCGGCTTCCGTCGCTGATGGACACCTGGGAGGGCAATTCCATCGGTTTGGCCTACGCGGTTGGACAGATGGTGTAGTTGTAGTGCCGAGGACAAGCCGTTCGTCCTATAACCGACTCGACCCGCACACGCCATTTCGGGCAACGCGGGTCAAGGTGCAGAATTTAGAGGAAAGAACCGAGAAGGTTCGGTTCTCCCGAGGAGGCCGCTCATGACCGCTCGCACCCCTGATGCCGAGCCGCTGCTGACCCCGGCTGAGGTCGCCACGATGTTCCGTGTGGACCCCAAGACGGTCACGCGGTGGGCGAAGGCCGGCAAGCTCACTTCGATTCGCACGCTCGGCGGACACCGCCGTTACCGCG
This sequence comes from Streptomyces colwelliae, assembly GCF_048158785.1. Taxonomy (NCBI): domain Bacteria; kingdom Bacillati; phylum Actinomycetota; class Actinomycetes; order Kitasatosporales; family Streptomycetaceae; genus Streptomyces; species Streptomyces colwelliae. The sequence goes on from NZ_JBLTJC010000453.1 coordinate 6,784, forward strand.
AGGCGGAGGTCCGTGCACTGCTCGCGGGCATTCCGCAGCAGCGCAGCGAAGCCTGACCAACTGAATAAGGGCGAATCGGCAGGTCCCCCAACCTGTCACGGCGCCCGACAATACAGCTCCAAGCGACGCGGGTTCTGCCCCAACAGGGCCCACGCCCAACGCTTTTGAAGCAACTTGAACAGGGTGCGTCGTAGATCGCGCTGGACTCCGCCGGGTCCAGCGCGATCTTTTTTGTGCCTGGTCGGGGGTCCGTGTGCGGTCTACAGGCCCTGGGCGCCGGGTCCTGTGAGGGACCTTGTCGGAGTCTGGGGAGGGGTGTCGGATCTCCTGTGGACCATCCCTCGTAGGGGTGCAATTGCACATATTAAATTGACCAGTTGTAGGTGAGGTGTAAGTTCCGACGTTTCAAAAACTTATGCGGTGACACCCGTCACATGCCAGATGGCTTGTTGCCTCTGACCTATCTGCGCTAAGAGGTTCCGCTCTCCGGGACGTCCTGCGGTTCCCGCGCCGGAGGGGCGTCCATGGCCAGCCGCAGCAGGCGGTGGCAGATCGAGCAGTGCCGGGTCACATGGCGGTAGGAGCTGGCGGCCGACAGATGCGCACGGAGCAGGGCCCGCGTCTCGTGCCTGACCGAAGCCGCCATGTGCCACCTCCGTGGCCCCGCGTGGAACGGGGCCTGGTTTCTGGGTACCTGGCGGATGCGGGGGCGTCAAGGGTGCGTGGGGCTCCGCCGGGTACGGGGGCTCACGGGTGCCGTCCCTGGGGG
>NZ_JBLTJC010000454.1:0-7551 GCF_048158785.1 Streptomyces colwelliae
TCCCGATCCCCGGCCCGATCCCCGGCCCCTTCCCCGAACAGTTCCTCCGCTCGGGCCAGGCGTGTGCCCCTGTACAGGGCTCCGGGGTCCCGGTCGTGGTCCAGCCACGCACGTGCCGCGTCCGTCAGCATCCGGTGATGCCGCAGCCGCTCCCGGTCGCGCTCGATCCAGTCGTGGAGCCGGGGCCAGCAGGTGATCAGGGCCTCGTGGGCGAGCTGGACGCCGTCCTCGTCGGCGGTCAGGAGCCGGGCCCGGGTCAGGCGTTCCAGCACCACCGGTACCGCCGGGTCCGCCCACTCCGCCAGCTCGGCGCGGGTGAGCGGGCGCCGGGTGTCCGGTGTGCCCTGGCCCGGTACGACCATGCGGAGCAGCAGGTGGCGGGCGGTGTCGGACTCGGTGGGGGACAGGGTGCCGTAGACCTGTTCGGCGGTCGCGGCGATCGCGCCGCGGACGCCGCCCGCCGCCTCGTAGCCGGACAGCGTCAGCAGGCGGCCCTTGCGGCGGCGCCAGGTCTCCGACAGGACGTGGGAGAGCATCGGGAGGCCGCCGGGTTCGTCGAGGATCTCCTCGACCAGGCGGGCGGTCAGGGTGCGTTCGACCAGGCAGCCGACCGCCTGGGCCGGGCCCACCACCGCCTCCCGCAACTCCTCCGCCGTCATCGGACCGAGCAGCAGCGCGGCCCCGTGCAGGGCATCCGCCAGGCCGCGGTGTTCGGCGCAGCGGGCGTAGAAGTCGGCGCGGACGGAGACCAGGACCCGCAGCCGGGTGTCCCCGTCGCGGGCGGCGAGCAGCAGGTCAATGAAACGGGACCGTTCGCCCGCGTCGTGGCAGAGGGTGAAGACCTCCTCGAACTGGTCCACCACCACCCAGCTCTCCGGTTCGCCGGGAGCGGGGGTCAGCAGATGCCCGTAGGTGGTGGCGGGGGTCGCGCCCGGCGTCAGGATGCGCAGCCTCGCCGGGCAGGCGCCGACCGCGATCTCCTCCTGGAGCCTCGCGATCAGGCCCGCCCGCAGCAGGGACGACTTGCCGCTTCCCGACGGGCCGAACAGCACCGCGAAACGGTGGTCGCGGACCAGCGCGTGGACATCGGCGACCACCCGGTCCCGGCCGAAGAAGAGATGCCGGTCGGCGGGTTCGAAGCGGGCCAGTCCCCGGTAGGGCGGCGCCGGGCCGTCGTCGTCCGCCTCCGCCTCCTCGGCGACGCGGTTCGCCTCCGCCTCGGCCTCCTTCCAGCGCGGGCCCCACTCCGCCGGGTCGCCGTCGCAGGCCCGGACGTACCCCTCGACCACGGCGAGCGTCGGCAGCCGTTCACCGGCCGCGGCCTGGGACAGCGTGGTCGCCGAGAAACCCGCCGCCTTCGCCATCGTCCGGTACGACGGCCCGCCCGCGGCCCGGCGCAGCTCCCGCAACCCGTGCGCGAGCCCCTGCACGGCACCCGCCCGCGGGTCGACCGGTCGCTCGGGACGACCCATGCGCGTACCTCCGTAGACCTGACGAAAGCGACATCCGGAGCGATGACCATACGGATGGCCGGGAAACGGCTGGGTTGCCCCTGGGTGACGTGTGGGTGACGTGGGTCCGCCCATGTCCTTACAACGGGATTGATTGCCCTGGTGAGAGGGGCGTGCCAATCAATACGGCGGCCGGAAACATGGTTCGTGGCATCCCCCACACCGGGATCGCGGAGACCGGCCGACCTCACGCCGGGATCTCCATCAGCCGCCCCGGCGGGACATCCCCCCTGTCCCGCCGGGGCTCCCGTCCGCACATCCGGCCCGCATACGCTGCCCCCCGTGACCTCTTCTCCCGCCGCGCGCACCGCACTTGACCTCACCGCCGACCTCCCGGTCCCCGACCTGGAGGACTTCTACCGGGACCTGCACCGCCATCCCGAGCTGTCCGGCGGCGAACACCGCACGGCCACGAAGCTCGCCGAACGCCTCACCAAGGCGGGCTACGAGACCGTCGAGGGCATCGGCGGCACGGGCGTCGCCGGAGTGCTCCGCAACGGCGACGGCCCGACCGTGCTGCTGCGCGCCGACATGGACGCGCTGCCGGTACAGGAGGAGACCGGGCTGTCGTACGCCTCCTCGGTCCCCGGTGTGATGCACGCCTGCGGGCACGACCTGCACGTGACCTGGCTGGCCGGCGCCGCCCAGGCGCTGGCCGCCGGGCGGGACACCTGGTCGGGGACGCTCGTGCTGGTGGGCCAGCCCGCGGAGGAGACGGGCGAGGGCGCGGCGGCGATGGTCGCCGACGGCCTCTACGACCGCGTCCCGCGCCCGGACGTGGTGCTGGGCCAGCACGCGGCACCGGGTCCCGCCGGGTTCTACCCGCACGTGCCCGGCCTGATCATGTCGGCCTCGACGGACCTCGACATCGTCGTCCACGGACTCGGCGGCCACGGCTCCCGCCCCGAGACGACGGTCGACCCGGTCGTCACCGCCGCGTACCTGGTCACCCGCCTTCAGACGGTCGTGTCCCGGGAGATCGCGGCCCGCGACTCGGCCGTCCTGACCGTGGGCCGCATCGAGGCGGGCACCCGGCACAACATCATCCCGACCACCGCCCGGATCTCCCTCAACCTGCGCACCCAGTCAGCCGACGTACGGGACCGGATGATCGCCGCGATCCGCCGTATCGCGTCCGGCGAGTGCATCGCCGCGGGCTGCCCGCGCGAGCCCGAGGTGACCGTGGGCACCAGCCTCCCCACGATGGTCAACGACGCGGACACCGACCGCCGGATCGCCGCCGTGCACACCGAGGTCCTCGGCGCGGGCACGGTCTTCGACCCCGGCCCGGCGACCGGCAGCGAGGACTTCCCGCACCTCGTCCCGGACGGGGTGCCGTACTCCTACTGGTTCGTGACGAGCACCCCGGCCGACACCTGGGACGCGGCTCCCGGCACGGACCTGATGGAGAAGTTCCACGCCGTCCCCAGCAACCACAGCCCGAACTTCGCACCCGACCTGGTGACGGTCGTTCCGGGTGTACGGACCCTGGTGTCGGGCGCGTTGGAGATCCTGGCGGTGAACTAACCACAGTCCCCGACGACCCCGGCGCGGCCCATGCCGGGGTTGTCCCGCGTCAGGCGATGACCGGTGTCAGGCGATGACCGCGTAGCCGTCGACCTCTATGAGCCATTCCGGCAGGCCGAGCGCCTCGACGCCGAGGTACGTGCTGGCGGGCAGCGGCCACTCGCCGTCGAAGGCCTTGCTGCCGGCCATGAAGACCGTGTCGATCATCTCGGGGCGGTGGCCCACGACGTGGATCGTCATCTTGATCAGGTCCGCCGGGGTGGCGCCGGCCGCTTCGAGCGCGGCCCTGAGGTTGCGGAAGACCTGTTCGGCCTGGGCCGCGAAGTCGCCGGGGCCGACGAGCTGACCTTCGGCGTCGATGGCGACCTGCCCGGCGATGGCCACGAACCGGGTGCCGGTCGCGGCGACGACCTGTGTGTAGAGGTTCATGACGGGCGGGGCGAGGGTCGGGGGGTTGATCATTTCCGCGGACATGGGTACTCCCAAGGGCGTTGAGGAGAGGGTGAGTTGAGCCGTGGAGCCGTGGAGAGGGTGAGTCGGGACCGTTAGCGGACGGCGCCGGTGAGGGCGGCCCGGTCGAGGGCCTCGCGGGTGACGGCCGCGAGCTTTCCGGGGTCGTCCTCCTCGGTCGCCCAGGCCACATGCCCGTCGGGCCGGATCAGCGCGGCGCCGACGTGCGCCCAGGGAGCGTGTTCCCCGGTGAGCGTGCCGGTGCGGGTGACCAGAGGGCCGGCCAGGGGGCCGTCCTCGGCGGTGGCCAGGGGCGTTCCCCGGTCGTCGCGGAGGCCAAGCAGGCCACGAAGGTCGAGCAGGACATGGTGGCCGGTCCGGAGCAGGGCGAACACGGTGTCGCCGCCGTCGGTGAAGGCGAGGTCGGGCGCTCGCCGGCCGGTGAGCGGGTGCGCGTCGGCGGTGGGGGCGTCGTAGGCGACGTGCAGCCCGGACAGACGCTCGCCCAGGGTCCGGCTCAACGACGGCTGCTCGTCGACGAGTTTGCCGAGCAGCGAACGCAGTCGCTGGCCGTCGGGGGTGAACGCGGCGATCAGGGCCGTCTGGGCGCGGGTGTGCTCCAGCAGGTCGGCGCCGACCGGGTGGCGCTCGTCGTGGTACGTGTCGAGCAGGCCGGCCGGTGCCCGGCCGTGGATGGTGGCCGCGAGTTTCCAGCCGAGGTTCATGGCGTCCTGGACGCCGACGTTGAGCCCCACCCCGCCCGCGGGCATGTGCTGGTGGGCGGCGTCACCGGCGAGGACCACCCGGCCCTGGACGTAACGCTCCGCCTGGCGGCTGGTGTTGCCGTAGCGGGACAGCCAGGCCGGCGAGTGCAGACCGAAGTCGGTGCCCGTGACCTGCCGGACGTTCGCCCGCAGTTCCTCCAGGGTCAGGTCGCCGGGCCAGTCGGTGCGGACGTCGGCGGGCACGGTGCCCACGACGCGGTGCAGGCCGCCCGGCAACGCGACGATCATGACGAGGCCGTCGATGCCGGTCCTGCTGAACGCCACACCGGGCGGGGGCTCGTCCAGGACGACGTCTCCGAGGAAGCCCAGCACGGTGAAGTCGTCGCCCGGGTACGGGATTTGGGCGCTCTTACGGACAGTGCTGCGGGTGCCGTCGCAGCCGGCCACGTAGAGCGCTTCCTCGTCGTACGGGCCGTCGGGGCCCTCGATGTGCACGGTGACCGAGTCCGGGGTCTCGGTCAGACCGGTGACGCGGTGCCCGCGCCGGATGTCCGCGCCGGCCGCCCGCGCCTGGATCTCGAACAGTTCCTCGGTACGGCTCTGGAGCAGCGCGAGGGTGAAGGGGAAGCCGGTCTCCAGCAGGCCGAAGTCGAGCCGGCTGTCGAGGACCGCGAAGTGCCCGCTGGGGATGTGCACGCCCTCTTCGAGGAAGGGTTTCTCCAGGCCGCGGGAGGCCAGCAGCTCGATGGTGCGGGGATGGACGGTGAGCGCCTTGGAGTTCGGATCGCGCTCCAGGCGCGGCTCCACGACGGTGACCGTGATGCCGGCGAGCCGCAGCTCCGCGGCCAGCCAGAGCCCGACGGGCCCTGCTCCCGCGATGACGACCTGCTGGTTCATCGTCATCATGACGCTCCGATGCCGTGGGCGAACGCGGAGGTCCAGGCCGCCACGGCTCGGCGGCTCGCACGGATGCCCGGGGCCAGGACGTCGAACATGTGCGGTACGCCGGGCACGAGATGGAGTTCGACGGAGTTGCCGGCCGCGCTCAGCCGGGCGGCGAACTCCAGCGCTTCGTCCCGTGCCGGATCGACCCCGTCGACCAGGATGTAGCTGGCCGGCAGATCCCTCAGGTCCTTCGCCCGGCCCGGCACGGCGTAACCGGCCTCCGGATCGCTCCCCTGGAGGTAGAACGCCCAACCGGCCGCCGCCCCTTGCCGATTGAAGAGCTTCGGATCGGTGACGGCCCGGGCCGACTCGCTCTCCAGACGATCGTCGAGGACCGGATATCCGAGGTGGAGGTACCTGATGTGCGGCCCCTGCCGGTCACGGGCGGCGAGGGCGACAGCCGCCACCAGGGCGGCGCCGGCGGAGTGTCCGCCCAGTGCCACCTTCGCTACGTCGACTCCCAGGGCGTCCGCTTCGTCGACGACCCAGCGCAGCGCGGCGTAGCAGTCGTCGAACGCGGCGGGGTAGGGGTCCTCGGGGGCGAGCCGGTAGTCCGGGGCGACGATGGCGATACCCAGCTCCGCGGTCAGCCGCCGGCAGGTGGCGTCCTCCGCGTTGGGCCCGCCGAGGACGAACCCGCCCCCGTGGATCCAGACCGCCACGGGCAGCGGAGCGGCGCTCCTGGAGACGGGGGTGTAGAGCCGCACGCCCAGCGTGCGCCCCTCGACGGGGATCTCACGGTCCTCGACGTTCACCTCGCCGTCGGACTTGCCGTCGCCGCTGGCCGCGGCCAGGGCCACGCGGGCGCCCCGCACATCGGCGAACACGTCCATCTCCGGCAGTGACTCATAAACCGGAAGAAACTCAGGATCCAGGAACACGACGCACTCCTCACCTCTCGGGCACTGAACGGTAGCGTTCTCTTGTCCAGTGGACAAGAGCGTTCGCCTATATTGTTGCCCACCGGACAAGAGGCGTCGCAGGGACGTCACGGAGGAAGGCACCATCACCATGGGCATCAGCCGTGCAGCGGTCGTCGACGCGGCACTCGACGTGCTCGACGAGCAGGGCCTGGACAAGGTGACCATGCGCGCCGTCGCGGACCGGCTGGGCGTGCAGCACAACACCGTCCGGTGGCACGCGGAGAACAAGCAGCGACTGCTCGTCCTCATGTCGGACGCCATCCTCGCGGGGCTGGACGTCGTCGCCCTCCCCGAGCAGTGGGAGGAGCGCGTCCGCGCCCTCGCCCGCTGGACCCGGAGAGCCCTCCTGGCCCATCGCGACGGCGCCCGTCTGCTCTCCGGAATCGCGACCACGGAGACCAACACGTACCGGTTGGCCGACACGATGATCCAGACTCTTCTGGACGCGGGTTTCCCGCCCCGGACAGCGGCCTGGGCGAACTGGACCGTGTTCTACCTGATCCTCGGAATCACCCAGGAACAGCAGGCCCAGTCCGCCGACGCGGCCGCCCCCGTACTGGCCTTCGACGACAACATGTTCCCGGCCCTGCGCAAGGCCTCCGCCTACGTCATCGCGGGCACCTTCGACGAACGCTTCGAGTTCGCACTGGACATGCAAATGACGGCGCTACAGGTGGAGTTGGCCCGCACGGGCGCCCAGTGAACGTTGGCTGGGCGGGGCGGTAGTCAGTCCTACCCCTGCGGCTGAAGTTGGATCAGCTGCTTCCGTACGTGGTCCAGGGCACCCGCGCGCCGCCCCGGCACCCGGCTCCTCAACTCGGCGAGCGTGAGACCGAGTTCACGGGCGGTCGCGGGGTCGTGGATCTGCCCCCACTGATGATGAGCCCGGTCCACAGCCGCCTCGACAGCCACCGTACCGGGCGCCTGCCCCACCGCCAGCCGCGCATCCGCCACCGCGAGCCACGCCCGGCAACTGCGCACCGGATCCCCGGCCAGCATCGCGAGATCGGCCCGCACCTCCGTCCAGTGCAACGCCTGCTCCGAGCCCCGCCCGTGCGCCCGAACGGCAGCCTGCTCGTGCTCGGCGGCGAGGGCGTCGGCGTCGGCGTGCCGACCGGCTTGGACGGCGTCCGTGATGGCGGTGTGCGGGTCGGCATCCTGACGCCGGCTCGGGCTGTTTCGACTCAGACCGGCATCACCCTGGCCTCGCGGCGCGCCTTCTCCACTCAGGCCGGCATCACCCTGGCTCCGCGGCGCGCTCTCCCCACTCAGGCCGGCAAAATCCAGCCCGTCCGGCGTTTGAGGACGAGGCCCCTTCAGGGCCGATGGGGGTCTGGGGCGTCGTCCGCCGGCGATGGTGGACCGGCAGATCCCCGTGTTCGTCCTCGAAGCGGCCGACAAGACGGTCTGGGTCCTCAAGTTCGAGTCCCTGGACGGCGATCCGATCGCCCTCCTCGTCAACTACGCCGT
>NZ_JBLTJC010000455.1:0-7469 GCF_048158785.1 Streptomyces colwelliae
CGCCCCCACACTCCTGCGCGTCCCCCTCGATCTCCACCACCGCGTAGGTGGCCCCGCCGCGCCGGGCCCGGACGCTCCCGACGACATACCCGCCCGCCGCCGTGAACACCCCGGCGACGATCGCGCCCGCGCGGCCCGCGCCGCCCGGCCGGGCGAACACGGCGTCGCGCAGCCCGCGTGCCACCCCGGCCGGCAGGACCCGTGTGGTGTACCGGCGCTCTGACTCAAGTCCCTTGTCGGCGCCGACGCTTCGGGCCACCAGCGCCTTGGAGAGACCCTCGGCGTACGTACGCGTACGGAAGTACCCGAAGTGCTCGCGCACCGCGGGCACCCGGTGGTGGATCACCGCCCGGTCGTCGATCAGCAGCACCGCGTCCGGCCTGGCCCGCGTGAGCCGGATGCAGAGTTCCGTCTCCTCGCCGCCCAGCGGACGCTTGTCGCCGTCCCGCCCGATACCGGTCGCGAAACCGCCGGCCGCGTCGAACGCCGTACGCCGGAACGAGGCGTTGCCGCCCAGCACGTTGCGCACCCGGACCCGGCCCGGCGGCAGGCCCTTGTACGTGCAGCCCACCACCCAGTCGAACTCCTCGGGGAACCAGGCCGGCCTGCGCCCCGACGCCCAGATCGGCATCGTCCGGCCGCCGACGGCCATCACCTTCGGATCGGCGTACGCCTCGGCGAAGTACCGCAGCCACTCCCGCTCGGCCACGGCGTCGTCGTCGAGGAAGGCGACGACCTCGCCGCGCGAGGCGGCGATGCCGGTGTTGCGGCCCGCGGACAGCCCGCGCGGGCCGGCGTTCGCCAGCACGCGGACCTCGCCCGTCTCCCTCAAGTCCTTGTACTCCCTGGTGAGTCGGTCCAGGAGAGCGGGGTTGTGGTCGACGACCAGCAACGTCTCCAGCGCGGGCCGTGACTGGGCCCGCACCGAGGAGACCGCCGCGAGGATGTCCTCCCAGCGGTCCTCGGTGTAGACGCAGATCACGACAGCGATGTCGGGACTGCTCAAGACACCTCTCCCCGGACCGAGGTGAGCTGCGGGTCGCGCTGCGGGTCGGGGGTGCCGATCTTCGTGGAGCGCGAACGACGGCGCAGCGCACGCCGGTTGGAGCGCTCCTTGAGGATCACCTTGAGCACCCGGATCCCGTCCCGCACGGCACGCAGATTGCTCGTGCCGTGGATACGGAGGTACTCGTGGCTGGGGATCTCCTGCACCTTGAGGCCGGCCTTGACCACCCGGATGTTGATGAGCGTCTCGATCTCGAAGCCGGTGCAGTCGAGGTCGATCTTGTCGAGGCAGTGCCGCCAGAACGCGTTGTATCCGTAGCAGAGATCGGTGTAGCGGGCGCCGAACTTGCGGTTGACGATCGTGCACAGCGCCCAGTTGCCGAGCTTGCGGATGAACGTCATGTCGTCCGTGCCGCCGCCGTTGGCGAAGCGGGAGCCCTTGGCGAAGTCCGCGCCCGAGACGAGGGCGGAGACGTAGCTGACGATCTCGTTCCCGTCGGCCGAGCCGTCCGCGTCGACCATCACGATGATGTCGCCGCCGCAGGCCTCGAACCCGGTGATCAGGGCATCCCCCTTGCCCTTGCCCCGCTGTTCGACGACCTTGACCCCGGGCCACAGCTCGCGGGCCACCTCGACGGTGTTGTCGGTGGAATTGCCGTCCACAAGAACCACTTCGTGTATCCACGCCGGAAGTGTCTTGAAGACGTAGGGGAGATTCTCCGCCTCATTCATGGCGGGAATCACCACGCTCACCGGCGGTGTGATCGCCAGGTGAGAGGAGATGGGCCGGTATTCGGCCGACATTAACGGATCTTGGCCCGATGTCGCTGGGCGCAGAACAGAACTCACGAGTCTGGTCCCTCTCGTCCGGCGGACCGCCCGCCCCTGGGCGGCCCGGCTCTGTGCTCCGGTTCGAAAGGGGGGTTCTCACGGGCGCCACGGAGAAATAGATCTCCGAGCACGCATGGTGAGCTGGCAAAACTGGTCGACCCCCGGAAAGCATGAAAGCCGGCCGCGCGGCACGACTCGGTCACAGAAACGGTCACCGAGCACGGCACCCCCCTACCGCGCCCCGCCCCGGATCCATCGCGGTCCTTGAGCCCTCCCCTAGAGCCGCTAGATGATGAACCAGTGCGGGTGAGATGTACGACGGTATTGATGATTGAACCTGTATGGCAAGGCCTGGAACGAGGCCTCACGTTTTTGTTGGTTTGACCGTTACACAACTTTGTCAGACGTTGTGGACCGGCATATGCCGTATGAATACCGATAGCGATATCAGGCCACTGATCGCCGCCACCGTGATGATTCCGCCGTCGACCGACCACCGGTGCACGGCCAGCATTCCCTGGGCCACCAGCATGTCGACGACCACCGCGCCCGCCACCGAGGTGAGAACACGGCCGAAGGGATCAAGTCCGCGCAACACCGCGGCAATTGCCGAGGCCGGCGCCGCGAACAGGAAGAACAGCGCGAAAGGACCGCGCAACGGTGATCCCGAGTCGACGAGCGCGAGCAGCGCGCCCGTGCCTCCCACGGCGACCGCCGCGCCCGCGAGCAGTGGCGCCAGGTCCCTCCCCGGTCCTGGTCGTGCCCGCTCGGTGTCGGCGATGGATGGTCTCTTGGTACGTGTGGATGGTCTCTTGATACGTAAGGTCTGCATTGGCGACTTTGCCCCCCAGCGCGCCGGATGCCGGACTTCAATGTCGCGCAGCCCGACCGGGCACGTCAAGGTGCGCAAGACGCTTGCACCGGTTCTCGCGCATCCCCGAATGGATGTTCCCCGGAGGCGTGTGCTGCCTCCGGGGAAACGGTGGTTCAGGTGGAGCGGGCGGGCGTGGTGCGGGCGGTCGTCACGGGACGAGCTTCAGCAGCTTGTTCGGCGAACCGGTGCCCGCGCTGGTCACGACACCCGAAGTGGCGCCGTTCACCAGGGCCGTGGCGACCTGGGCCGGCGTGGACGAGGTGTGGCCCGAGAGATAGACGGCGGCCGCGCCCGCCACGTGCGGGGTCGCCATCGAGGTGCCCGACAGGGTGGCGGTGGCGGTGTCGCTGGTGTTGTAGCCCGCCAGGATCGACGAGCCGGGCGCGAAGATGTCCAGTATCGAACCGTAATTGGAGTAACTGGCCTTGGCGTCCGTGCTGGTGGTGGCGCCGACCGTGATCGCGGTGGAGACCCGGGCGGGGGAGTACGAGGAGGCGTTGGCGGCGCTGTTGCCCGCCGCGACCGCGTAAGTCACCCCGCTGGATATGGAGTTGGCGACCGCCGTGTCGAGTGAGGTGGAGGCGGAGCCGCCGAGCGACATGTTGGCGACCGCCGACGTGGTGTGGTTCGAGGTCACCCAGTCGATGCCCGCGATCACCCCGGCCGTCGTGCCCGAGCCGCTGTTGTCGAGCACCCGGACCGCCACGATGTTCGCCTTCTTGGCGACGCCGTACGTCGAGCCCGCGATGGTCGTGGCCACGTGCGTGCCGTGGCCGTTGCCGTCGGAGGCGGTGGTGTCGCCGTCGACCGCGTCGTAGCCGTACGCGGCGCGTCCGCTGATCTGGGTGTGGGTGATCCGGACGCCGGTGTCGATGACGTACACGGTCACCCCGCTGCCCGCGCTGTCCGGGTAGGTGTACGTCCCGGAGAGCGGCAGGGCGGCCTGGTCGATGCGGTCCAGGCCCCAGGGCGCGCTGGACTGGGTGGTGTCGGTCAGGTGGACGCGCTGGTTCTGCTCCACCGCGGCGATCGCCGGGTCGGCGGCGAGTCTCTCGGCCTCGGTGGCGGAGAGGCTCGCCGTGTAGCCGTTCAGCACGGTGCCGAACGTCTTGGTGACCGTGCCGCCGTACTCCTTGATCAGGCCCTTGCCCTCGGTCGAGGACACCTTGAGGCCGGCGTTCTTCTTGAGGGTGACGATGTAGCTGCCGTCGACGGCTGTGGGGGAACCGGCGGCCAGTACCGTGCCCGTGGCCGGGGCGGCCTGGGCGGGGAGGGCGGTGAGCCCGCCGACGAGAGCGGCGGTGGCGGCGCCGGTCAGTGCGGCGAGCCGGAGCTTGTTGCTACGCAGGAGTGCCATTACGAGGGAGTCCTCCTCCAGGCGGCGCGCGCCCGGGTCGGCGCGCGACTGTGGGGATGCGCGCGTTGACGCGCGCACGGCCGTGGAGCGTTGCGTTCCGCACCAAGGCTGAGCAAAGCCTGGGTCATGAACCGGTGTGGTTCAAGGGAGTTGACGGTCTGTCACAGAGCTGTCATGAGCACGCAATCCAACTCCCTGTCGGCCTCTCTATTGGCATGGACACTTCCCGGCAATGCGCGTAGTTGGTACGACAGTTGTGGCAGAGATCCTGCTAAGGGAGGTTCCATGAGACGTTCCCGATTTACGGCATACGTGACCTCGCTCCTCCTCGCCGCGGCACTCGCCCTCACCGGGGCGATGACGGCGCAGGCGTCCCAACTCGCCGCCACCGGCGGCTATGTGGCCCTCGGCGACTCCTACTCCTCCGGCGTCGGTGCGGGCAGCAAGATCAGCTCCAGCGGGTCCTGCGACCGCAGCACCAAGGCCTTCCCCTACCTCTGGGCGGCTGCGCATTCACCCTCGACGTTCGACTTCAAGGCCTGCTCGGGCGCTCGTACGGGTGATGTTCTCGCCAACCAGCTCGGCACCCTCAGCGCCTCCACCGGCCTCGTCTCGATCAGCGTCGGCGGCAACGACGCCGGCTTCACCGACGTCATGACGACCTGCGTCCTTCAGTCCGACAGCGCCTGCCTCACCCGGATCGCCACCGCGAAGGCGTACGTCGACTCGACGCTGCCCGGCCTCCTCGACAAGGTCTACTCGACGATCAGCGCCAAAGCCCCCTCCGCGCACGTGGTCGTGCTCGGCTACCCCCGCTTCTACAAGCTCGGCACCACCTGCCTCGGCCTCTCCACGACCAAGCGCTCCGCCATCAACGGCGCGGCCGACTACCTAGACGCCGCCCTCGCCAAGCGCGCCGCCGACCACGGCTTCACCTTCGGCGACGTACGCACCCCGTTCACCGGCCACGAGATCTGCTCCGGCAGCTCCTGGCTGCACAGCCTCAACCTGCTGAGCATCAGCGAGTCGTACCACCCGACCGCGGGCGGCCACTCCGGCGGCTATCTGCCGGTGTTCACCAGCGCGGCCTGACGTCTCACTCGTCCGAGGGTGACGCCGAATCCGATGCGGAGGCCCCGTCCGACGGGGTCTCCGTCAGGCAAGTCACCGAGAACGGCACGGAGTTGGACTCCTCCTTGACCGGGCTGCGGATCTCGACACTGATCTCGTTCGTGAACGTCCCGCTGCTCGAGTACGTCGTGAGGAACACCCGGTCCTGCTTGGTCTTCCCGCCGCCCGACGGGAACGACAGCGTCTTCCAGCCGGGGTTGGAGACCGAACCGGTCTTCGTCACCCACCGGTAGGACACCTCCGCGGGCAGCTTCCCCACCGTGATGCTCGCCGTGAACGTCGGCGCCTTCGCGTTCGGCGGCGGACAGCTGCCGGAGTACTCGGTGTTGGCGCCCTCCACCGTCGCCTTCACCGACTGCGGCGCCGACGAGGACTTGCTGGCGCTCGGGCTCGGCGTCTCGCTCGCGGCCGTCGTCTCACTGCTCGCGCTGGGCGAAGTCGCGTCCGAGGGCTGGCTCTTGGGGCTGCTGGTGCCCTTGCCCGCGTTCGCGTCCCCGTCGTCGTTCCGGTTCAGCAGCGCGTACGTCAGCCCGCCGATCGCCAGGGCCAGCGCGAGCACACCCGCGATGATCACGACAGCCGCCCGCCGGTTCTGGTGCGGCTCGTCCGCGGCCGTCGGCGTCGAATAGGAGGCGGGCGGCGGCCCGAAGCCCTGCGGCGGCGTCCGCGAGTCCTGCTGGGAGTAGGAGTCCTGCGGGGACCCCGCCATCGTCGGCGAGTACGGCGTCGTCGGCGCCGTGGACGCGCGAGGAGCACCGCCCGCGGCCACCAGCCGCAGATCCTGCTCCGCCTGCGCCGCGGACATCCGCTCGGCCGGGTCCTTGCGCAGCAGCCCCTCGATGACCGGGGCCAGCGGCCCCGCCAGCCGCGGGGTCGGCAACTCCTCGTCGACGATGGCGCGCAGGGTGCTCAGCGGGGTGTTCTGGCGGAACGGCGAGTGGCCCTCGACCGCCGCGTACAGCAGCACGCCCAGCGCCCACAGGTCGGACTCGGGGCCCGGCGTACGGCCCAACGCCCGCTCCGGGGCGAGGAATTCGGGCGAGCCGATGACCTCTCCGGTCATGGTGAGCGCCGAACTGCCCTCGACCATCGCGATACCGAAGTCGGTCAGCACCACCCGGCCGTCGTTCGACATCAGCACGTTGGCCGGCTTCACGTCCCGGTGCAGCACCCCGGCGTCGTGCGCGGCCCGCAGCGCGGCCAGCACCTCGGCACCGATGTGCGCGGTCCGCTGCGGCGTCAACGGGCCCTCGGCGTCCAGGAGATCGGCCAGGGACATGCCCCGCACCAGCTCCATGACGATCCAGGGGCGGCCGTCCTCCGTCGCCACGTCGTACACCGTCACCACGTTGCGGTTGGCGACCCGCGCCGCCGCCCACGCCTCGCGCTCCAGCCGGGCGTACATCCGCTCGACGTCACCGGACGCCAGTCCGGCCGGCGCGCGCACCTCCTTGACCGCGACCTCGCGTTGCAGTACCTCGTCGCGGGCCCGCCACACCGTGCCCATCCCGCCCTCACCGAGGGGGGACAGGAGCCGGTAGCGGCCCGCGATCACACGTTCAGTGCCCGGATCTTCGGACATGGGCTCCCCCCATTCGCAGCCGGGCGAATTCTCGCCAAACGTAACTCAGCCGAGCGCTGATGCCGCCCCCTTGAGCACCAATCCGACCCCGAGAGCCACGACGACGAGCGCCGATGCCAGCGGTGCGGTCCGGCGGACCAGGACTGCCACGGTGCTGGTGGTCCAGCGGGGGCGCCGGTCCAGCACACGGTTCATTCCTGTACCCAGCTTGACGACGGCGAATCCGGCGGCTGTGAGGGTGAGGGCGAGACCGACGCCGTACGCGACGACGAGCAGCAGCCCGAACCACGCCTGACCCAGTGCGGCGGCCCCCACGAGGACGACCACGGCGGACGGACTCGGCACGAGCCCACCGGCGAAGCCGAGCAGGATCGTGCCGCGCACGGTGGGCGCGGTGTCGTGGGTGTGGGTGAAGCCGCCGTGCGTGTGTTCCACGGCGTGGTCGTGGTCGTGCGTGTGGCCATGGTCGTGGGGGTGGGGGCGGTCATGGCCGTGCTCGTGGGTGTCGTCGTGGTCGTGACTGTGGACGTGGTCGTCGTCGTGACTGTGCGGGTGCGGGTGTGCGTGGGTCTCGGTGTGGGGGGCCGCGGACCCGGCTCGGGCGTGCGCGGAGGCCAGGACGGCCGGGTGAACTGCGTGGTTAGAGTAGCCTCATTTCGCAGCACGGCATGAGAACAGGGAGCCGACAG
>NZ_JBLTJC010000456.1:0-7457 GCF_048158785.1 Streptomyces colwelliae
GGTGTGGGGGGTGCAACGGGGGTCGCGGGACCGACCCCCGTATGCCCGGGCGAGCGGCACACCCATAAGCTAGAACCCGGGACACCCTGCTCCCAATGAGGGAACCCCCTAGGGGAGTTGGGCAGGGAAAACCCTCGGTCGCCGCACAGTAAACCCGTAGGGTCCTCAGTTCGGACGGCGCCCCGCCGCCAGTCGGACGATATCCACCCGCGAGCGGATCCCCAGCTTGCGATAGACCCGGGTCAGAGTGGCCTCGACCGTCTTGACGCTGATGAACAGCCGGGCGGCGATCTCCCGGTTGGTGGCGCCCTCCATGACGAGCGCGGCGACCTGACGCTCCATCGAGGCCAGCCCGTCGAGCCCCTCCAGGGTCGGCGCGGGTGTGGGCACGGGCGCCGGCTCCGGCGGCCTGACGACGGCCGCCTCGTCCACCTGCCGCAGCCAGGGCAGCGCCCGGCACCGGCGGAACAGCCGGGCCGCCTCGTCGTACGACGTCGGTCCGGGCTGCCCGGTGCGCAGCGACGCCAGCGCGAAGGCGGCACGGGCCTCCTCCAGGCCGTAGCCCAGTTTGGCGAGGCGGTCCTGAACGGACGTCAGTTGCGCTACGGCCTCGTCGTGTTCGCCGCGCGCCGCCCGCACCAGGGCCTCGGCGCGGTCGAGTACGGCGAGGACGCTCTCGCGGCCGAGGCGCAGCGCGCGCTCACGGGTCACGTCGATGACGTCCTGGGCCTCGGTGGTCTCGCCGATCCGGACGAGGGCCTCGGCGAGGTCGCCGTGCCAGCGGCCGCGCGCCGGGTCGGTCACCCCGAGGGCCTGCTCCAGTTCGCGGACGCGGCGCAGCGAGCGGACGGTCCCGTGGGCGTCCCCGGCGACCAACTGGGCGTATCCCAGGGCCCCGAGGGCACGGGACAGATACATCTGGTCGCCGTCCTCCTCGGCGTGCTCGACCGCCTCCCGGGCCAGCGCGAGGGCCTCCTCGACGTCACCGCCGGAGGCCTCGGCGAGCGCGGTGAGCATCGCGGACGCCGTCTGGCCGATCCCGGAGTCGCGGGCCAGCCGCAGGCCCTCCCGGGCCAGGTCGAGGGCGCGGCCGCAGTGCCCGGAGCGCAGTTCGGTCTCGGCGAAACCGCGCAGGAAGTGCACCTCGCTCTCCACCGACCCGCGCCGCCGCACCTCGCGCAGCAGCGCGGTGATGGTCGCGCGGGCCTCGGGCAGCTGATCGCTCATCACCAGCCAGCGGAACCGGGCCGAGCCCGCGCCGTTGTGATGGCACGCCACCCTCGGGTCCTGGGGCTCCTTCAGCGCGCGCTTGATGGTGAGGGGCGCGTCAGGGTGGCCCATCAGGGTCTCGGTCTGCGCCTGGAAGGAGAGCGCGAGGAGTTCGGTGCGCCGGTCGCCGGCGCGTGCGGCCAGCTCGGCCGAGCGGGCGGTCTCCGCGCGGGCCTCGGCGAAGTCGCCCTCCACGAGCAGGGCGCGCCAGGCCAGTTGGTAGCGGACCAGGGCGAGCAGCCGGGGGTCGTCGCCCGCGTCGGCGAGGGCCTGCGGGAAGACGGCGTCGACATCCGCCATGGAGTGGCCGGCCGTGTCGATCACGATGATCCAGGCCCGCACCCGCTCGGCGGGCACCGCGGCCCGGGTCAGCACCTCGCGCGCGATGTCCCGGGCGAGGTCCAGCTCGCCCGCGGTGATCGCGTCCTCCGAGGCCTGCAACCGCCGCTCGTCCGGGCCCGGCACGCTGTCGACCGGGGTGTGCCGGGCGGCCAGCAGTCCGAGCGAGGCGGCGACCGAGGGCGCCCCGCGGTCGCGGGCCAGGGTCGCGGCCTCGGCGAGCCGGGCGGCGACCTCCGGATCGGTGCCGGTGGTCGCGAGGGCGAGGTGCCGGGCGCGCTCGATGGGGTCGGAAGCCGCGGTCGACAGCGCGGCGTGCGCGGCCCGCCGCTCCTGCGCGGGCGCCTCCGCGTACAGCGCGGCCGAGATGAGCGGGTGCGCGAACCGTACGGCGGGCGCCTCGGGTTCCGTTGCCAGCAGGCCGAGTTCGGCGGCCTGGGCGGTCTCCGCCTCGGCGTTCTCGCGGCCGGCGTTCTGTAGCAGGGACACCGTCGGGCGGGCGCCCGCGCTCGCGACCAGGAGCGTGCGGCGGGCCTCGGCGGGCAGCATGTCGAGCCGGCTCAGCACCAACGCGCGTAGCGAAGTGGGCACCGGCAGCGGCTCGCCCGGTCTCGGCGGGGTCGGGTTCTCGGCCAGCGCGCGGCCCAACTCCAGCGCGAACAACGGGTTTCCGCCACTCGTGCGGTGGATCTCGCGGACCGTGGAGCGCGGCAGCCCGGTGTAGCCGCGGTGGTCGAGCAGCGCCGACACCTGGGCCCGGGAGAGCGGGGAGAGCCGGAACGCGAGGGTGTCCGGCGGCGAGGCGCTCAGATACCGGTCGTACTCCTGGCCCTCGGTGCGCACCGCGAAGACCATCTGCACCTGGGTGTCCCCGAGCCGCCGGGCGGCGAAGCCGAGGAGCTCCGCGCTGGCCGGGTCCAGCCACTGGAGATCATCGGCTACGACGAGGACGGGACCGTCGGCGGCCAGCGCGCGCAGCGCGGACAGGACGGCGAGGCGCAGGGCGAGGCCGTCGCGCTGGAGGGAGGACTCGCCGCGGCCGGTGAGCGCGGATTCCAGTGCCGTGCGCTGGGCGACGGGCAGTCGCTCGGACACCTCGTCCAGGACCAGACCGAGGAGGTCGGCGAGGGCCAGGAAGGGGAGATGGGATTCGGACTCCGTGGCCGAGCAGCGCAACACGGTCCGTGCCGTCTCGCCGTATTCCGCGGCCAACGCCCGCAGGACGGTCGACTTTCCTATTCCGGCGGGGCCGTGGAGCAGCACACTGCCACCCTCGGCGAGCTGGTCACGGGCGGCGTTGAACATCTCCTCCCGGCCGATGACCAGGTCGGGGCGCGTTCTGGCAGGCTCCTTGAAGTCCCGTCGCACGGTCACCGCTCCCCTCGTGTGTCGTGTCCGGGCCAATATTAGGCAATCAGTCCTTGAAATTCGGATGGATGGGGTGGTGAGGGAAATAACAACTGTGCAGCATCAGGAAATTCAAAGCTCCGATGAATGAATAGACGGGCGTCGCGGGAGCCCCCTCAGGGGTCACCGACGGGGCTACCACCGCCCCTCTCACGGCAGCACCCCCGCCCGCCGCGCGGCCACCACGGCCTCCCCGCGGGTGTGCGCCCCGAGCCTCCGCATCGCCGAGCGCAGATACCCCTTCACCGTCTCCGGCCGCAGCCCGAGCCGCTCCGCCGCCACCGCGTTCGTCGCCCCCGCCGCCACACACGCCAGGACGTCCAGCTCCCGGGGCGCGAGTTCCACGTCCCCCGTGGCCGCCTCCGCGGTCAACAGGCCGCAGGCGTCGAGGAGTTCGGCCCGCAGCGCCGGGTCCGGGATGCGCGGGGCCAGCGCCCGCAGCGCCGCGTGCGCCTCCCGCACCTGCTCCCACACCGCGCTCGCCGCCGGGTCGGGGGCCGGTGCCGGACGCGCCGCGCTCAGCAGCTCCCGCACCTCCTCCCGTACCACCAGCGCCTGCTCCACATCCCGCGCTGCCTCCATCGCCGCGCTCAGCATCCGGTCGCCCAGCGGCTGGGCGGTGCGCAGCGCGCCGTAGAGGACACCGCGCACCCGGCGGCGTACGACGACCGGGACCGCGAGGATCGCGCGCAGGCCCTCGGCGGCCACCGGGGCGTCGTACTCATGGCTGATCTGGCGGGAGGCGGAGTAGTCCAGGACGGCGCACGGGCGGGCGAGGGCGACCGCCCTGCCGCCGAGACCGTTGCCCGAGGACACCGCGAGGGCGCGCAGCGACGGGGTCAACGTGCCGCTCAGCTCGCTGATGCGCATCTGCTGCCGGCCGCTCTCCACCAGGCCGCCGAAGGCGACCGGCAGCCCCGTGCCGCGCCGGAGCCGTACCAGCGCCGACTGAATCTCCACCATCCCTGCCGCGTCCGTCGCCACCCGCTTGCCCCTTCATTGCGGCCGCCCTGCTGCACACACCCCCGTACGGGGGTAGTGAGACCCACATCACGGATTACACGATGTCAGAGAGCCGCCCGGCAATGGTCCGGTACCTAGGAGGACAGATGACGACGGCGAGTGAGTCGTTCCGTAGCGCGAGGGATTTTCTGCTGGCGCACCGTACGGACTATGCCACGGCCTACGAGGGTTTCTCCTGGCCCAGGCCCGAGCACTTCAACTGGGCGCTCGACTGGTTCGACGCCATCGCGGCCGGCAACGACCGCACGGCCCTGCGCATCGTCGAGGAGGACGGCACCGAGGCCGCCCTGTCCTTCGCCGAGATGTCCGCGCGCTCCAACCGCGTCGCCAACTGGCTGCGGGCCCAGGGCGTCCGCGCCGAGGACCGGATCCTCGTCATGCTCGGCAACCAGACCGAGCTGTGGGAGACGGCGCTGGCCGCGATGAAACTGCGCGCCGTCGTCATCCCCGCCACCCCATTGCTCGGCCCCGCCGACCTGCGCGACCGCGTCGAACGCGGCCGGGTCCGGCAGGTGATCGCGCGCTCCGAGGACACCGCCAAGTTCGACGAGGTGCCCGGGACGTACACGCGGATCGCGGTCGGCGGCGCGGTCGAGGGCTGGCGGACCTACGAGGACGCGTACGCCGCCTCCGCCGAGTTCACGCCGGACGCCCCGACCCTGGCCGACGACCCGCTGATGCTCTACTTCACCTCGGGCACGACCGCCCACCCCAAGCTGGTCGAGCACACCCACACGTCGTACCCGATCGGCCATCTGGCCACCATGTACTGGATCGGTCTGCGGCCGGGCGACGTGCACCTCAACATCTCCTCGCCCGGCTGGGCCAAGCACGCCTGGTCGAACCTCTTCGCGCCCTGGAACGCGGAGGCGACCGTCTTCATCCACAACTACACGCGCTTCGACGCGGCCCGGCTGATGGCCGAGATGGACCGGGCGGGTGTGACGACGTTCTGTGCTCCGCCGACGGTGTGGCGGATGCTGATCCAGGCCGACCTGACCCAGCTGCGCACCCCGCCCCGCGAGGCGCTGGCCGCGGGGGAGCCCCTGAATCCCGAGGTGATCGAGCAGGTGCGGCGCGCTTGGGGCGTCACCATCCGGGACGGCTTCGGGCAGACGGAGACGGCGGTGCAGGTGTCGAACAGTCCCGGCCAGCCGTTGAAGACCGGCTCCATGGGACGGCCGAGCCCCGGCTACCGCGTCGAACTCCTCGACCCGGTCTCGGGTGCGCCGGGCGCGGCCGAGGGCGAGATCGCACTCGACCTGTCCGACCCGCCGGTGGGCCTGATGACCGGCTACCACGGAGACCCGGACCGTACGGCGGAGGCGATGGCCGGCGGCTACTACCGCACCGGCGACATCGGCGCCCGGGACGCGGACGGCTACATCACCTACGTCGGCCGGTCCGACGACGTCTTCAAGGCATCCGACTACAAGATCTCCCCGTTCGAGCTGGAGAGCGCCCTGCTGGAGCACGAGGCGGTGGCCGAGGCCGCCGTGGTGCCCGCACCGGACGAGCTGCGCCTCGCCGTACCGAAGGCGTACGTCGTCCTCGCGGCGGGCTGGGAGCCGGGACCCGACACCGCGAAGGTGCTGTTCGAGCACTCGCGTGACGTCCTCGCCCCCTACAAGCGCATCCGGCGGCTGGAGTTCGCCGACCTGCCCAAGACCGTCTCCGGCAAGATCCGCCGGATCGAACTGCGGGAGGCGACGGCCGCGGGGTCGGCCGCCGAGTACCGCGAGGAGGACTTCCGATGAACTCGCCGACGAAGCCGGTGGTCTCGCCGATGAACTCCCCGATGAACTCGTACAGCCATGGAACCAGCCGGACTTCGCTTCTCGGCGACACGATCGGGGCCGACCTCGCCCGGACGGTCGCCGCCTGGCCCGACCGCGAGGCGCTCGTCGACGTACCGTCCGAACGACGCTGGACGTACGGCGAATTCGCCACCGACGTCGAGCAGTTGGCGTACGCGCTGCTCGCGAGCGGGGTCGCCAAGGGTGACCGGGTGGGGATCTGGGCGATCAACTGCGCAGAGTGGGTGCTCGTCCAGTACGCCACCGCCCGCATCGGCGCGATCATGGTGAACATCAACCCGGCCTACCGCACCCACGAGGTCGAGTTCGTCCTCGACCAGGCGGGGATCTCGGTCCTGTTCGCCTCGGTCAGCCACAAGGGCAGCGACTACCGGGCGATGGTCGACCAAGTCAGGCCCAAGTGCCCGCAGTTGCGGGAAACGGTCTACATCGGCGACCCGAGCTGGGACGCGCTGGTCGCCAGGGGCGCGACCGACCGTTCGGAGGAACTCCGGTCCCGCGAGGCCGAGTTGTCCTGCGACGACCCCATCAACATCCAGTACACCTCGGGCACGACCGGCTTTCCCAAGGGTGCCACCCTCTCCCACCACAACATCCTCAACAACGGCTATTTCGTGGGTGAGTTGATCGCCTACAGCGAGCAGGACCGGGTCTGCATCCCGGTGCCCTTCTACCACTGCTTCGGCATGGTGATGGCCAACCTGGCGGCGACCTCGCACGGCGCGTGCATGGTGATCCCGGCCCCGTCCTTCGATCCGGCGGCGACCCTGAAGGCCGTACAGCAGGAGCGGTGCACGTCTCTCTACGGCGTACCGACCATGTTCATCGCGGAGTTGAACCTCCCCGACTTCGCGTCCTACGACCTCTCCTCACTGCGCACCGGCATCATGGCGGGCTCGCCCTGCCCGGTCGAGGTGATGAAACGGGTGGTCGCCGAGATGCACATGGCGGAGGTCTCCATCTGCTACGGCATGACGGAGACGTCCCCGGTCTCGCTCCAGACGAGGATGGACGACGACCTGGAACACCGCACCGGCACGGTCGGCCGCGTCCTCCCGCACCTGGAGGTCAAGGTCGTCGACCCGGCCACCGGAGTGACCCAACCCCGGGGCACGGCAGGGGAGTTGTGTACCCGCGGCTACAGCGTGATGCTCGGCTACTGGAACGAGCCCGAGAAGACCGCCGAGGCGATCGACGCGGGCCGCTGGATGCACACGGGTGACCTGGCGACGATGCGCGAGGACGGCTACGTCGAGATCGTCGGCCGCATCAAGGACATGATCATCCGGGGCGGCGAGAACATCTACCCGCGCGAGATCGAGGAGTTCCTCTACACCCACCCGAAGGTCGCGGACGTCCAGGTGGTGGGGGTGCCGCATGAGCGCTACGGGGAGGAGGTCCTGGCCTGCGTCATCCCGCGCGACCCTGCGGACCCGCTGACGCTGGAGGAACTGCGCGGCTTCTGCGAGGGCAGGCTGGCGCACTACAAGATCCCGAGCCTCCTCCAGATCATGGACGCCTTTCCGATGACGGTGTCGGGGAAGGTACGGAAGATCGAGCTGCGGGAGCGGGCTGTTCGGGGGCGGTGAGGTGGGTTGGGGG
>NZ_JBLTJC010000457.1:0-7433 GCF_048158785.1 Streptomyces colwelliae
GGCGTAGGACCGTACGGGCTCGGGGCGGGGCACGAACTCGTCGAACCAGCGGGCGAGTTGGGCGTCCCACGGCAGCGGCGGGTGGCTGAGCGCGCAGATCTCCTCGACCAACCCGCCGGGCAGGAAGCCGCGTTCGTACTGCTGGTGCAAGTCGAGGCCGTGGGCGAGGCCGCGCCGGTAGAACTCGTCGAGGTCCACGTAGTCACGCGGGCTGCCGAGCGGGCCGCCGAGGATGTCGCCGACGCCCTTGCCGCGCAGGGTGGCCAGACGGCGCATCCGGCGCAGGTCGCCGGCGATCCGGTCGTAGACCTCCTCGGCGGAGAGGTCCTTCAACTCCGGGTCGTGGAGCAGGCCTTCGGGCATCCGGCCGACGTCCATCTCGCACAGCCAGCCGTTGATGACGTAGTCGGCGGCGATGTTGAAGAGGAAGGGGTCGCGGACGCCGCAGCGGTCGCCGTGCCGGAGAGCGGCGTGCAGCATCTCGTGGGCGAGGACGAACCGCCATTCCTCGTCGTCGAGTCGGCGCAGCGGGTTGATGTAGATCTCGGCGGCGCCGGTGTCGACTGCGGCGACGGAGATGCCGTGGGCGTGGGCGAGTTCGGCGTCGGCGACCAGGGTGATGCCGGCCGCGATGCCGCCGAGGAGGGGGTAGGAGGAGACGAACCAGCTCAACGCCCGTTCCCAGGGCTGGAGTCGGGTGGGTCCGCCGCGCATCGAGGCACGCCGGCCGCCCGCCACGTCCATCGCCATGGCCACGGTGCGGGTGAGGGCGTTCGCGAAGTTGAGCTGCCAGTCGGGGGCGCTGCCGCCCTGCCAGGTGTCCCACGGCACGAGCAGCTGGTCCGGCTCGCCGCCCGCCGTACCGCAGCGGTCGTAGAGGGGCGGGATGCCGTCGCGGCGCCAGCGCGCGGCGAGTTGCTCCTCGTCACCGGCCGGGTAGGCGGCGGGCAGGTCCTCGGGCGTGACCCCGATGGGGAAGCCGAGCAGGAAGCGGTTGACCACGGCGCAGTTGGCCGCGAGGGCGGGGCCGTCGGGCTGGACGCGGAGCTTCGGCGCCGCCGGGACATGGCCGAAGCCCAGGTGGATGATGCAGTGCGCGATGGCCCAGGCCCACTCGGCGGGTTCGGCGCGGCGGGTGGGGTGGACGTGCAGGACACCGTTGGAATCGACGCGTACCAGGCCGGTGTTGGGCGTGTGGTGGCAGTCGTC
This sequence comes from Streptomyces colwelliae, assembly GCF_048158785.1. NCBI lineage: Bacteria > Bacillati > Actinomycetota > Actinomycetes > Kitasatosporales > Streptomycetaceae > Streptomyces > Streptomyces colwelliae. The sequence goes on from NZ_JBLTJC010000457.1 coordinate 1,210, forward strand.
CCGGCGGCAGGTGCTGAAGCCGATGGCGGCGAGCGCGCGGTTGGCCCGCACCAGCCGCAGCCCTTCCTCGAAGGCCTCGGCCGCGAGATCCTTCTTCGGCTTCCCCTTGCCGTGGGTGCGGCTCACTGTCGCGCCTCGACCAGCCGGGGCATGTCACGGGCCGCCTCGACCAGGAACCAGGCGGGCAGCAGCGGATTGCCGTCGGTGTCCGGGGCGATGACGCTCTGCGCGACCTCCACGGAGATCTCGGCGAGCTGCACGAGCAACGACTTGGCGCGGTACGCGGTCTGTAGCCCGTTCGCCGACAAGTGCTCCTTGCTGACCGGGAGTTCCTTGACGAGCCGGCCCCGGAAGGACTCCGCGAGGTAGTACAGCAGGTCGCGGTCCTCGGGGCGGTGCGGCCAGCGGGCGTCGCCCTTGATGATCGCCTCGATGCCGAAGCGGCTGCGCACGATCTTGACGTACCCGCAGAAGGCGACCGCGTGCGCGGGCGTCAGCGTGCCGTGCGCGATGACCTTGAGGGTCTCCTCGTCGAGGTCGGGCCCGAAGGAGCCCAGCGCGTCGGAGAGCATGTGCCAGGACCGGGGCGTGGAGAAGGCCTCCTCGGTCTTCGGCGGCTTGGACCACAGGTGGTCGGGCCGGTCGGTGAGGTGGTCCAGGATCCACGGGTGGATGCCGTTGGCGGCGGCCCAGTTGAGCCAGTCCTTCGGGGACGCCTCCAGGTGGACATGGGTGAGCCGGTTGATCAGCGCGGACGCGATCGGCCGGGCCAGCGCGTTGTCGGTCGCCCGGTTCCCGGCGCCGATCACGATGGAACCCTTGGGTAGTTCGTAGCTGCCGATACGGCGGTCCAGGATCAGTGAGTAGAACGCCTTCTGCACATCCGGTGTGGCCGCGTTGAGTTCGTCGAGGAACAGGCAGTACGGCTCGTCCCGCGCGATCGCCTCCGGCGGACAGAACACCGACCGTCCGTCCCGGATCTGCGGCACACCGATCAGGTCCTCGGGCGCGAGCTGCGTACCGAGCAGACTCACGCACTCCAGGCCCAGCGACTCCGCGAACTCCCTTACCAGGGACGACTTTCCGATGCCGGGCGCGCCCCAGATGAACACGGGGCGGACGGTCGCGAGGCCGAGCAGCAGCTCGGGGATACGGGCCGGGGTGACAGTGACGGCAGCCTGCAAAGCAGCGGCTCCTGAAGGAGGTTCGAGGCGGGGAGACTCGAACAGTGTGTGCCTACGGCCGACCCTCCGCAGCCCATTTTCAGGCGGCCCGCTCCGACTGCTCGTCCGTCAGCGGCACTTGGGGTCCGTTGCACTCGCGCAGCCACCGGCGCAGAACCTGGTGGACGTGCTCGGCGCCCACGAGGTCCTCGCCGTCGTCGACCGGTGCGGAGAAGGTGTGCGGCGACAGCAGGAACGGCTTGGCCTGGGCACCGCCGAGGCCGCCGTGGGAGCCGATCTGCTCCTCGAAGGCGAGGACTTCGCCCTCGGCGGGGTCGTACCAGGAGTTGACCATGATGTCGGCGGTGTGCGGGAAGGAGTGGGTGCGCCGGACGGCGTCCGCGACGCCGGGGCCGAAGTCCGCCAACGGGCCCTGTTTGTCGTCGAGTTCGGCCACCGGGAGTTCGGCACCGTGCGCGCCCAGCACCACCCCTCCGTGCTCCTCGCTGCGGACCAGGACGAAGCCGACGCCGGGGTGGTTGGCGAGGGTCGTCAGCAGCGCCGGGTGCCGGGCGTCGATCTCCTCCTTGGTCATGCGGTGCGGCACGTCGGGGAAGGAGACCAGGCCGAGGTTGCCGGAGGCCAGCACGACCGGCTCCGAGTGGCGGCCGGGGTGGCGGTGCTGCCCGTCCTTCTCCTCGACCGGCCGGCGCAACGCCGCACGTACGGCCGCGCGGGCCTCTGCGCCGCTGTGGGTGCGCCGGGCCCGGCGCGGCACGGGCAGCCCGCAGCCCGCGCGGACCAGGTCGCCGAGGGTGAGGCCGTAGCGGCCCTGGAAGGTTTCGCCGGGGCTCTGTCCGTGGTCGGAGAGGACGACGATGCGGTACGGGCGCGGGGCATGCTCGGCGACGTTCTCGATCAGCGCGATGGAACGGTCCAAACGTTGGAGCACCTTGGCGGCGTCGCGACTGCGCGGGCCGGAGTGGTGGGCGACCTCGTCGTAGGCCACGAGGTCGGCGTAGACGGCGGTGCGGCCGGCCAGCATGTCGCCCATGACGGCGGCGACGACGACGTCCCGTTCGACGACGGTCGCGAAGGCGCGGACGAGGGGGTAGAGACCGCCGCGTTTGATCCGGGGGCGCTGCTTGGTGAGACGGCTGCGGGTCGACTGACCGATCTCGCGGCCCACTTCGGCGACGAAGGACATCGCGGTACGGACGGCGTTGGCGGGGTCGGAGAAGTAGGCGAAGTAACCGGCGCGGGAACGGTTTTCGCGGCCCCGGCGGCGAATGGCGATGGACAGCACGAGGGCCTGTTCGTCGGCGCCGCCGCTGAACAGGTTGCCGCGGCTGGCGCCGTCGAGCGTGAGGAGGCCGCCGTCGCCGGTGAACTCGACGGCGCGGCGCTGGAGTTCGGCGGCGCTGGTCGGGCGGTTGCAGACCATCACCTCGCCGGTGTCCTTCTCGTACCAGCGGAACGCGGGGATGTCGTGGTTGGAGCCGTGCAGGATGCCGAGCTGGCTGGCGCCGGTCTGGCTGGACCAGTCGGTGCGCCAGGGGGTGAGGCGGTGGGTGGGGCGGTCGCCGCCGAGGAGCTTCGCGACGGTCGGCATCAGGCCCTTGGCGACCGCGCCGAGCAGGACGTCGTGGCCGACGCCGTCGAGCTGGAGGAAGACGGTGCCGGGCGAGGACGGGCCGGGGGGCAGGGCTCTGCGGCGGCGGTCGGCGAGGCGGTAGAGCCGGCGGCGGTAGGCGTCGTCGTCGCGCACGGCGAGGGCACCGCCGGTGGCGGAGGCGACGGCGGACATCACGGCGGCCACGACGACGGCGGTCTCGGGGGCGACCTGGCCGCGCAGCCCGCCGTCCGGGTTGATGCGCAGGGCGATCAGCAGCAGGGACCCGTTGAGCACGAAGACGAGGAGGCCGAGGACGAGCGCGGGCACCAGCAGCAACAGCCGCACCAGCAGCGGCCAGACGAGGGCCGACAGCAGACCGAAGGCACCGGCGCCGAGCGCGGCCGTGACACCGATGCGGGTGGCGCTGTCGCCGTCGGCCGACTGGAGCTTGAAGTCCGGCAGGATCCCGGCGAGCACCAGCATGGTGACCGTGGAGACCGCCCACACCGCGACACTGCGCCCGATCTGACTGGCGAGCCGCCGCCAACGCGCTCCACCCACGCCCCGTACACCTCACGTCCCTGGCCCGACGACCTGGCGGGCCTCCACCCACCTTGTCACAACGGGCCGACGTGTCCCCGTGTCACCGGCCGTCGTAGCCCGCCGTCGGCATCGACAGCCGTCGGTGCACGCTGGCCTTCATCTGGGCGTCGTAGCAGGGTTCCGCGCGGCCGACCGTCTCGATGCGCACCCCGCGTCGCGCGCACTCGTCGGTGAACTCCTCGACGGAGGACAGCGCGCTCTCCAGGACCCGGCGGCTGGGGGCGACGAACAGGTCGAGGCCGGGGCGGACGCCGTCCCACAGGGCGCAGTGGTCGGGGCGCAGTCCACGCACCAGAAGCTCGCGGGCGATCACGTAGCCGTGGTCGGCGGCCCAGCGGGCGCACATCGCGTGCTGGCTGCGGGAGTCGACCAGAAAGGGGTCGTCGTCCAGCTCCTCCAGCGGCGTGAGGCTGGCGATCGCCGTGACCCGCAGCCGCGAGCGCATACCCGAGGCACCGCGTACCTGTCCCATGGCGTCCCCCTCACCTCCGGGTTTCGCCGCCGACCCTACTCCTGCCCGTAGGCTTCGGGGGAGTCGCGCGAAGGAGGCAAAGAAGGTGCCGGTGGAGATCACCTGGTGGGGTCACGCCACCTGCACGATCGAGGACTCGGACGTACGCGTGCTCACCGACCCCCTGTTCGCGCGCCGCCTCGCGCATCTACGGCGCCGCCGGGGCGCGGTGCCGCCGCCCGAGGCCCGGCGCGCGGACCTGGCGCTCGTCTCCCATCTGCACGCCGACCACCTGCACCTCCCCTCGCTCGCCGCCCTCACCCCGGGCACGCGCCTGCTCGTGCCCCGGGGCGCACTCCGCGCGGTGCCCGGACTGCGCCGGCTCCGGCGGCTGCGGATCGACGAGGTGGCCCCCGGCGATCAGACGATGGTCGGTGACCTGGTCGTCCGGGCCGTTCCCGCACGGCACGACGGACGCCGGCTGCCGCTCGGACCGCACCGGTCCCCCGCGCTGGGCTACGTCGTCGAGGGCGAGGCGCGGACCTACTTCGCCGGGGACACCGGGCTGTTCGACGACATGGCCAAGGAGGTCGGGCCGGTCGACGTGGCGCTGCTGCCGGTGGGCGGCTGGGGACCGTATCTCGGCGAGGGGCACCTCGACGCGGGGCGCGCGGCCCAGGCCCTCGCCCGGCTCTCGCCGCGCAGTGCGGTGCCGGTGCACTACGGCACGTACTGGCCGATCGGGATGGACGCGGTGCGCCCGCACGAATTCCACACGCCGGGCGAGGAGTTCGTGCGGATCGCGGCGCAGCTCGCGCCCTCGGTTTCGGTGCACCGGCTCGGGCACGGGGAGAGCGTGCGCCCGGAGGTCGCCCGGTGACCTGGATCGCGGACGCGCTGTCCGCGACGGCCACGACGTCGCCCGAGTCCACCCAACAGGCCATCGGCTACCCGTCGCTGTTCCTGCTGGTGCTGTTCGGAGCGCTGGTGCCGGTGATTCCGACGGGCGCGCTGGTGAGTTCGGCGGCCGTGGTCGCCTTTCACCAGACGGCGCCGTTCGCGATGGCCCTGGTGTTCGTCACGGCTTCGCTGGCCGCGTTTCTCGGGGACGTCGCGCTGTACTGGCTGGGGCGGCGGGGGATGGGGTCGAAGAACGGGTCGCGGTGGCTGGAGGCGATCCGTTCGCGGGCGCCGGAGGAGCGGCTCACGCAGGCCCAGGAGAAGCTGGCCGACCACGGGGTGGCGGTGCTGGTGCTGTCCCGGCTGGTGCCGGCGGGTCGTATTCCGGTGATGTTGGCTTGCCTCATGGCGGAGTGGCCGATCCGCCGGTTCGCCCGGGGGAATGCGCCCGCGTGTCTGGCGTGGGCGGTGACGTACCAGCTGATCGGCATCCTCGGGGGTTCGCTGTTTCCGGAGCCGTGGGAGGGCGTGGTGGCGGCGGTTGTGTTGACCGTGGTGATCAGTGTGGCGCCGACTGTTTGGAAGCGGGTTCGGGCTGCCAGTTGATGTCTCGTTGCGGGGTGCGGGTCGTATGTGGCTGGTCGCGCCCCGCGGCGGAGCCGCAAATCGACACAGCCCCGCGCCCCTTAGGGGGTATCACCTAGCACTCTTGAGCCTCCTACCGGCAAGTCCCACAGGTTCTCGCGCGCCAACTCCGCCTTCTCCCAAGCCGCCCGCACCCGCGTCAGCGGCTCCAGGACCGGCTCCGCCGACAGGACGAACGTGCCCCAGTGCATGGGGGCCATCCGCCGTGCCCCCAGATCCTGTACGGCCCGCACCGCCTCCTCCGGATCGCAGTGGACGTCGCTGAGCCACCAGCGCGGGTCGTACGCGCCGATGGGGAGCAGGGCGAGGTCAATTCCCGGATAGCGGCGGCCGATACGGGAGAACCAGTGGCCGTAGCCCGTGTCGCCCGCGAAGTAGACGCGCTGTCCGTCCGGTGCCGTCAGCACCCAACCGCCCCACAGGGAGCGGCAGGTGTCGGTGAGGCTGCGCTTGGACCAGTGGTGGGCCGGTACGAAGTCGAGGCGGACGCCGTCGAGTTGGGCCGCCTCCCACCAGTCGAGCTCGGTGACGCGGGTGAATCTGCGGCGCCGGAACCAGCTGCCGAGGCCGGCCGGTGCGAACACCGGGGTGTTGCGCGGGAGTCGGCGCAGGGTGGGGGCGTCGAGGTGGTCGTAGTGGTTGTGGCTGATGACTACGGCGTCGATGGGTGGAAGTGCTTCCCAGGCGACGCCTACGGGGGTGATCCGGGCCGGGGTGCCGAGGATACGGCGGGACCAGACCGGGTCGGTGAGGATGGTCAGGCCGCCGATGCGAATCACCCAACTGGCGTGTCCCACCCAGGTGACGGCGACGGTCAGGGCGTCCACCTGGGGCAACGGTTCGGGGG
>NZ_JBLTJC010000458.1:0-7432 GCF_048158785.1 Streptomyces colwelliae
GGTTGACACCGCACCCGTAGAACCACACGCACGCCCCACCCAGCCCGTCCCGCCCACATGGCCGCGCTCGGTGGCGGTCCCCGCACAACTGCGGCCGGTGTCACAGCCAGGTTCTGTGGCACAGCTTCGCCCCGTGGCGGCACCGCCACGACAACGTTCCTCCACGCCCGTCGAGGCCGCCGACCAACAGCAGTCCGCCGCCACCCTCATCGGCTCCGTCCAACGGGCCATGCGCCTGCTGGAGTCCGTCGCCGGACACGGACACGGAGCCCCCGCCAAGCAACTGGCCCGAGAGACCGGCCTCGCCCTCCCCACGGCGTATCACCTGCTGCGCACCCTCGTGCACGAGGGCTATCTCCGCCGCGACAAGGGGCTGTTCTTCCTGGGGGAGGCGGCCGAGCGGCTGAGCAGCAGCGGGGCGCAGGAGAAACGTCGCAGCACGATCGTCGACGCGCTGGCGCACTGGCGGGATTCGATCGGTGTCCCGGTGTACTACGCGATGTACCGCGACGGCGAGATCGAGGTCCTGTGCGTCTCCGACACCTCCGGCAATCCGGCGGTCGAGGAATGGGCGGACTTCCGTGAGACGGGGCACGCGCACGCGATCGGCCAGTGTCTGCTGGCCCAGTTGGACGAGGACACCCGCCGCGACCACCTCGACCGCTACCCCGTGCAGTCCCTCACCCCGTACACCGTGCGCGATGACCACTCCCTGCTGCGGCGCCTGGACCGGATGCGGCGGACGGAGCTGGTGGTGGAGCGTCAGGAGTACGCGCTGGGGACGGTCTGCGCGGCGATTCCGATCACGCTCGGCGCCACGGCCGCCACGATGGCCATCTCCCTGCCCTCGCATCAGGCCGACCGGCTGCCGACCGCGGCCCGGCAGTTGCAGACCGAGGTCGGCAGGCTTCTGGGGTCGCTCGCGCTCTCTATCAGTATCTGAAAACTTACTCCTTGTGATCTAACGTGTACGTTCAGCAATATTCCTTCAGTGTCACGGGGATCATTCCCAGCCATACGACGGCAGTTGACGGGATAGGCGATGCGCGAGTCCGTACAGGCAGAGGTCATGATGAGCTTCCTCGTCTCCGAGGAGCTCTCCTTCCGTATCCCGGTCGAGCTGGGCTACGAGACATGCGATCCGTACGCCGTGCGGCTGACCTTCCATTTGCCGGGAGACGCCCCGGTGACCTGGACCTTCGGCCGGGAGCTGCTGATCGACGGGCTGGGCATGGCGTGCGGGGAAGGTGACGTGCGGATCGAGCCCGTCGATCCCGAGACGCTGGGCGAGGTGCTGATCCGGCTTCAGGTGGGCAGCGACCAGGCGCTGTTCCGTACCGGCGCGGCACCGCTCGTGGCGTTCCTCGACCGCACCGACCGGCTGGTTCCGCTCGGCCAGGAGGGCGCCCTCGCGGACTTCGACACCCACCTCGACGAGGCGCTGGACCGCATCCTGGCGGAGGAGCAGAGCGCCGGGTGACGTGTTGTGTCGGCGGCGGGGCCGGGGAGTTGGCGTAACGCTTCGCCATGGGCTCTGAGGCCGCTGGAGGCACCGTGAGCCCATGAAGGTCCTCCGGGCCCGGCGATCCGCAGGAACGCTTCTGCGCGCCCTCTGGTGCGATTCTCGCCGCCCGCCGCAGTGCCTGCGGCGCTCCGTGCTTGCGGTGCTCAGTGCTTGCGGCGCCGGCCCTTCCCGCCGCGCGCCGCCGCGGGCTTGGCACTCGGCGCCGCCGTGGCCGTCGTAGCCGTACCCGCAGTACCCGCTGCGGCCGCACCCGCCGGAGCCTCCTCGGGCCCCGGGCGGTCCGCCGAGACCACCAGGGCCGCGAGGGCCGTGGTGACCGGTACCGACGCGACCAGGCCGATCGAGCCCACCAGTGTGCGCACGATCTCCTCGGCGACCAACTCGCTGTTGGCGACCGCCCCCACGCTGCTCTGCGCGATGGAGAAGAGCAACAGCAGGGGCAGGGCGGCGCCCGCGTAGGCGAGGACGAGCGTGTTGACGACGGACGCGATGTGGTCGCGGCCGATGCGGATGCCGGCGCGGTACAGCCCGCGCCAGCCCATCGACGGGTTGGCCTCGTGCAGCTCCCAGACCGCCGACGTCTGGGTGACCGTCACATCGTCGAGCACGCCGAGCGAACCGATGATGACGCCGGCGAGCAGCAGACCGCTCATGTCGATCGACGGGTACAGCCCGTGGATCAGGCCCGTGTTGTCGTCCGTGTTGCCGGTGAGCGCGGCCCAGTCGATGAAACCCGAGCCCAGGACGCCGATCAGCACCAGCGACATCAGGGTGCCGAGCACCGCCACGGAGGTACGGGCCGACAGCCCGTGGCACATGTAGAGGGCGATCAGCATGATGGCGCTCGATCCGACCACCGCCACGATCAGCGGGTTCGAGCCGTGCAGGATCGCGGGCAGGATGAAGAAGTTCAGGATCATGAAACTGATGGCCAGCGCGACCAGCGCCATGACACCGCGCAGCCGGCCCACCACCACGACGGCCAGCGCGAAGATCCCGGCGAGCAGTGCCATCGGGAACTTACGGTTCACATCGGTGACGGAGTACTGCAGGTCCTTGGGCGCGGAGGGCTCGTACGCGACCACGACCTTCTCGCCCTGATGCAACTGCCGTGACTGGTCGGGCTGCACGATCTCCGTGAACGTACGGCCCTTGTCCTTGCCGGTGCCGACCGTGACTGTGGCCTTCTTGCAGGTGCCGGCGGCCTCCTGCGCGGCCGAGGAGCCCTCGGCGGTGGAGGTGTCGCCGGTCGAGCCCCCGCCCGAGGCGTTCACCGACGCGCAGCTCACGCTGACGACCTTGGTGACCGTCGCCTGCTGTGTCTGCCGGTCGAAGCCGACGCCGGTGCGCTTGTGCGACGGGGCGCCGCCGGGCCAGAGCACCACCATGCCGACCACGACCGCCACCGTGAACGGGATCAGGATCGCCGCGATGACCTTCCGCAGATGCCGGGAGACGGGGGCGGCGGGGCCGTGGCTGTGGGAATGACCGTGCCCACCGCCCGCGCCGGAACCGTGCCCGCCGTCCCCACCCGGTCCATGTCCGCCGTCCCCACCCGATCCGTGGTCGTGCCCGGAACCGGAACCGTGGTCGTGGCCGGATCCCTGGTCGTGGCCATGCGGCGGCCCGGTCGGCGGGAACGGGGGCTGCTGTGTCGTGGTCACCGCCCGATCATCGCAAGAACGCCGGGGGCCCACTGTTCACCGCGCCACTTATGACGCTAGCGTGGAGGCACCTTTGCACACGCGGGAGCTCGGAGCACCGGGCTGAGAGGGCGCTGACCTTCGTCTTTGCGTTGTTTCACGTGAAACGTCACCTGAATCGAGTGATGTTTCACATGGAACATCGGCTGACGGAAGCCGCTGCGTCGACCGCCGAACCTGTTACCGGGTAATGCCGGCGTAGGGAGTAGGTCTCATGACCAACAAGGACGCACGCACGCCTGCCTTCAGCCAGGACGAACAGCCCATTCCGGGCGAAGAGTCCGCGCGGGCCGAGCAGTTCACACCGGCCCAGCAGTCCACGGAGGCCGGGAAGTCCATCGGCTGGCACAAGGGGTACGTCGCGGGCTCGCGCCCCGATCTGCGGGTGCCGGTCCGTCAGGTGCACCTCACCAACGGGGAGTCGGTGACGCTGTACGACACCTCCGGTCCGTACACCGATCCGCTCGTCGACACCGATGTCCGCAGGGGGCTGGCGCCGCTGCGGGAGAACTGGATCATCGCGCGCGGCGACACCGAGGAGTATGCGGGCCGCCCGGTCCGCCCCGAGGACGACGGAATCAAGCACACCTCACCGCGCGGTGGACTGCGCAACCTCGACGCGGTCTTCCCGGGGCGGCCGCGGCAGCCGAGGCGTGGACGGGAGGGCACGCCGGTCACGCAACTCGCCTATGCGCGACGGGGTGAGATCACACCCGAGATGGAGTTCGTGGCCGTACGGGAGAACGTTTCGCCCGAGGTGGTCCGCGAGGAGATCGCGGCCGGGCGGGCGGTGCTGCCGGTCAACGTCAACCATCCCGAGATCGAGCCGATGATCATCGGCAAGCGGTTCCTGGTGAAGGTCAACGCCAACATCGGCAATTCCGCGGTCACTTCCTCCATCGAGGAGGAGGTCGAGAAGATGACCTGGGCGACGCGCTGGGGCGCCGACACGGTCATGGACCTGTCCACCGGCCGCAACATCCACACCACCCGCGAGTGGGTGCTGCGCAACTCCCCCGTCCCCATCGGCACGGTGCCGCTCTACCAGGCGCTCGAGAAGGTCGACGGCCGCGCCGAGGAGCTGACCTGGGAGATCTACAAGGACACGGTCGTCGAACAGGCCGAACAGGGCGTGGACTACATGACCGTCCACGCGGGCGTGCGGCTGCCGTTCGTACCGCTGACGGCGAACCGCAAGACGGGCATCGTCTCGCGAGGCGGCTCGATCATGGCGGCCTGGTGCCTCGCGCACCACAAGGAATCGTTCCTGTACGAGAACTTCGAGGAGCTGTGCGAGATTCTTGCCGCCTACGACGTCACGTACTCGCTCGGCGACGGCCTGCGGCCGGGTTCGATCGCGGACGCCAACGACGCAGCGCAGTTCGCGGAGTTGCGTACGCTCGGGGAACTCAACACGATCGCGAAGCGTTTCAACGTACAGACCATGATCGAGGGCCCGGGACATGTCCCGATGCACAAGATTAAGGAGAACATCGACCTTCAGCAGGAGATCTGTGATGAAGCTCCGTTCTATACGCTCGGCCCGCTGACGACGGACGTCGCGCCGGCGTACGACCACATCACCTCCGGCATCGGTGCCGCGATGATCGCCTGGTGGGGCACGGCCATGCTCTGCTATGTCACGCCCAAGGAGCACTTGGGCCTGCCCAATCGTGACGACGTCAAGACCGGCGTCATCACCTACAAGATCGCCGCCCACGCAGCCGACCTCGCCAAGGGGCACCCCGGTGCGCAGGAATGGGACGACGCGCTGTCCGACGCCCGCTTCGAGTTCCGCTGGGAGGACCAGTTCAACCTGGCCCTCGACCCGGACACGGCACGGGAGTTCCACGACGAGACGCTTCCGGCGGAGCCGGCCAAGACGGCGCACTTCTGCTCGATGTGCGGGCCGAAGTTCTGCTCGATGAAGATCAGCCAGAGCATCACCGCGCAGTTCGGCGGTACGGCTGCCGCTGGGGCGACGGCCGACGAGGTCGCTGAGGGCATGCTCCAGAAGTCGAAGGAGTTCGCGGCGAGCGGGAACCGGGTGTATCTGCCGTTGGCGGACTGAGCCCGGTCCGTGGACTGGCGCCTCCCGTCGAGGCTCCCGGTGGTCGATGCCGGGGGCCTCCTGGGCGGGACGGCTCCGCTGGGCGTCGTAACGGAAGAGACAAGATCACGCATGGTGCGATCAAGGTCTCTACTCTGCCTGCCATGGGTGGGATCGATCTGGCTAACGGGGTCGTCGGCGCTGTGCTCGGGATGCTGGTCGCGGTGCTGTTCCAGGACCCGATTCAGAACAGCTGGTACAGGCTGCGCACGCGATCGAGGAGCGCAGTACGCAACCTGCGACGCCGGGAGGAGTCCAGCCCGGCGTGGAGAACCTTCTCCCTCGGCCCACTTCACACCTCGGCACTGATCGTCGAAGGAGACGGGGAGTCGCCCATACCGGCGCAAGCGATCTACATCCAGGTGCTGGACCAGGAAATCGAACTGCCTCCCGATATGGCCGGCTGGTGGGCCGAGATCGAGGAAGAAAGCACGCGTTTGAGGGCGGAGGGCCGGACACCGTTGTGGAACGGCCCTCGATACGCGGTCGAAACGCTGGAGGCATCCCGGACCGCTCTCGAGGAGCAGCCGGAAGTGCATCTGCGGTTGCGCCCGACGGACTACTACACCTTTCTCGCGGCGCAACAACTGGACCGTCGGCTGCCCGACGGGACCACTCCTCGTTCGCGCTATCTCGATCCTGGCGACCCGCTGCGAGCTCCCGCGTTTCTGCAGTGCAGTTTCGCCGTGAACATCGCGGTGGTGACGGCCGACGACATGCTGGTCGTCAGCCAGCGCAGCAACCGTGTCCGAATGGCGCCGGGCGTCTGGAACTCGTCCGTCAACGAGGGCATGTCACGGCACATCGACTCCTCCGGCAGGAGTGCCCCGGACCTCTACGCGGTCGCTCGGCGCGGGATGCGGGAGGAACTGTCCATAGAACCGCATGAGTACGGACTCGAATTGCTCGCCTTCGTGCTGGACGTCGAGAAGCGCCATTGGAGCGCTCACTTCTACACCAGACTCAAGGACTTGACCTGCTCGGATCTGCAAGCCCGCATGAGCAGAGGAGTGGCGGACCGATGGGAACACCAGACCATCGATTTCGTTCCTTTCCGCCCTGCGACGGTGATCAAGTACATGCTGCGTGCCGATCGCATTCACCGGTGGGCCCCTCTCGCGCCGGCGCTCTTCCATCTCGCACTGGTGCGTGCCTACAGCCGCACGCCAGTCGAAAGAGCGGAAGCGCAGATCGTCCGACGCATAGCGGACTGAAGCGGACGGGGGCTACCCGTCGCACAGGGTATGGTCGGCAAGCACGCCCGTCGTGTGGTTGAGGGCGATCAGGTTCGGGGGCGCGGTGGTGGTCGTGATGGAGATCGTCACCGCGCGTCTGCCGTCCGCGCTCACCGCGGGGCGGATGTTGACGCCCGCGCCGTCGCCCTCGTGCGTGTAGTGGTAACCGCCGCAGGAGAGGAGGATCCTGCGGAGGCCGAGGCCGTAGGTTCCCTCGGGCATCTCGGCCACGTCCTCCGGGTCGTCGGTCCGTTCGACGGTCTGGCGCATCTCGCGCCACTCCTCGGCGGGGAGCAACCTGCCGCTGGCCAGGGCGCGGAAGAAGGTGTTCAGGTCGGCGGTGGTACTCACCACGCCGGAGTCCGCGGTGTGCTGGAGGCTGTGATCGGTGACGTCGAGACGCTTGCCGTCGGTGGTCGTCAGGTAGGCGCTCACGTGCGGGTCGGGCAGGAACGGGTCGAGCCCGGGGACGGTGGCGTTCCGCAGTCCCAGCTTCGCGAGCACCCTGCGCTCGACCAGGTCCCGCCAGCTCGCGCCGCCGGCCTTCTCCGCGATCATCCCGGCCAACAGGTAGTTGGTGTTGGAGTACGCCCAGCGGGTGGCCCTGCCCCCGGGGCCTTCCGTACGGCCGCGAGGTCCTGGCGGAGGGTGTGCTCACTGCAGGAGTCCCTCGCCGCTGCCAGCACGCCGGCACCGGTCCTCTTCGACGACGGCATCCGCATGGTCGTATCCCCCGGTGCTCCGGTTCCTGATCGGTGACGATCACCAGCCAACCGGATCCCCAGGCGCGCGAGGATGGGACTGCCCTCCGAATGAGGGGTGCACCTGGCCCCCTGCGAACCACGGGTTCACCCCCGCC